>JAFAMK010000257.1 GCA_019233415.1 Vulcanimicrobiota bacterium | reverse complement strand
GCGGCTCGACACCTCGAAGACCTCGAACAGCCGCGCGATGAGGTTGCGGATCGTGTGCAGCGAGCGCCGGCGCGAGCGCGCGATCTCCGGGTTCGACTTCCCCTGACAGATCAGCGTGAGGACCTCGCGCTGCACCGCGGTCAGCTTGATCGCTTGAATTTGGACGCGCTCGGCCTCGCGGCGCAGCCACGCCTGCGGGGCGAGGTGCCGCGTCTCGGCGTGCGCGTACGCCTCGGCGTTCGCGTCGGGACGCAGACGGGTCAGGCGCAGTGCGGCCATGACGGCACGGCGCTTGTAGCCGATCCCGGCGTACAGGTCGAAGGCCTCGCGGTAGCGCCGCGCCGCGCCGCGCCGGTCGGCTTCGGCCTCGAGGATCGCCGCTTCGACGAAACGCCGGTAGGCCTCGGTCACGGGCGTGTGCGTCATCAAGAGTGTCGGCGGCGTGCGCCGCAATGTCGTGAAGGAGTCGAACGCGACCCGCGCTTCCTCGATGCGAGCCAGCGCGGCCAATTCTTCGGCGACGATCAGCGCGACGATCGCGTCGTCGCCGGTCGGCCGAACCTGCGATGCGGAGTAGAACTCGATCGCGGATTCCGCATGGTCGCGCTGCGAGAGCGGCTCGCCGGCGACCCGCGCGATCGCAGCGCGCTTGCAGAGCGCCTGCGCGCGGTACGCGCTGCCGACGGCGACCTCGTCGGCGTGGCGCGCCTCGCGCACCGCGCGCGCGAGGTCGCCGTCGACGTCGGCCGCGAACGACGCCGCGCAGTACGCGATCCAGAAGCGCGGCTGCGCGAGCCCGCTCGTCGACCAGTCGATGCGCGCGCGACGCTCCTCGACCAGGGCCCACGTCGTGCGGTCGAGCCGCTCGACCGCAAGGTGCGCGAGCGCGCGGACCGCGTTCGCTTCGAGAAAGCGGTCGTAGTGGCGGCAGCCGTCGAGCGCGCGCAACGAGGCGGCGAACATCGCGATCGCGCGGTCGGCCTCCATCTGCGTGAACGCGATCCAGCCGCGGTATTCCAACGCGCGGGCGTGCACGATGTCGGAGGTGGGTTCGATCAGGTTGAGCGCGCGCTCCGCCGCGTCGAAGTCGCGCAGCGCGTAATGGGCCAGCGCGACGTTCAGCGCGATCTCCGAGCGCACGGTCGCGTGCGCGCCGCCGGCGTCGCGCAGCGCACCGCGCAGGATCGTCAGCCCTTCCTGGACGTCACCGCGCCGCACCCAGGCGGCGCCTTCGAGCATCCGCAGCGTGAGCGATTCTTCGGTCCCGCACGGGATCGCGGCGGCTTCGCGCGTGACGCGCAGCGCGTCGTCGGCGCGGTCGACGCGCAGCAGCGCCCGCGCGCGCAGCAGCGCGACGTCGAAGCGCGTGCGCGCGTCGCGCGCGCGGACCGCGTCGCACAGCACCAGGCATCGTTCGAACGCGCCGGACAACCACGCCTGCATCGCGTCTTCAACGGTAACGCGCCGCTCGCTGCGCTTACGAAGTGCCGCTGTTGCCGAAACACCCTCCCGGGAACGCGGGGGAGGCGCCCTGGAAGGGCGCCTCCCCAACACCCTACGCCCGCAGACGTTCGCGGCGCCTAGTAATTTCCCGTCACGGGTGCGAGGGACCGCCCGAGCCGCCGTCGTCGCAGCCGTTCGGGTCGGTGCAGCCGTTGACCGACGGACCGCCCGAGACTCCGTCCAGCGGGGTCACGACGACGTGGCCGGTCAAGGGATGGTTCGTGAACGCGGTGTGATGCGATGATCCGTTCGTACCTCCGAGCAGCGCGACGAGAAGTGCCAAGAATACCATCATGCCAGTCTCACCCTTCGGTGTGGATGCGAGTGTGAGGCGGGTACGGCCGTACCTGTCCAGCTGCAGCATAGTAGAGTTCTACGAATTCGCGCGTACCTAACTCCGCGGGCGGCGCGGAAAAACTAGTACGACCGTCCGCTGGACAACGGGCGCTCGGTCAGGCAGCATCTTGTCAGTGCCGCGACTGATCTGTATGGATTGCGGGCACCGAGAGTCTCAGCACACGGAACGCGGCTGCGAACACCGCGAACCGGGAACCCGCCTCAACCGTCCGCTCTCGTGCGGCTGTCGTCGAACGAACTCCGAACTTCGCGTTCGGTCGCTCGACGAGAAGCCTCGGTGCGAGTAGCGGTCGCTCCGCCGCCGATCGCCTCTGCGAGCGCGCTCACCACACCAGCAGCGCTCGTCTACACCCCGGAGCCGATCGGTGGCGGAGTCATGTCCTCACGCAGGGGCGCAGCGCGCATGGCGCGCGCAGGTCCGGGTAGACTCACCAACGGAACACGTGCGCCGTCACCTACGCGCCACGCGATTGGAGCCGCCGAACACCATGACCGAAGAAGAAGTCCAGCCGTACCTCGGAAAGCCCGTGCGCGTCTACCTCGACGACGGAAAAGTGCTCGCGGGGACGCTGCACTCGTACAGCAACACCGGGCACAGCCACGCGCACTACGAAGTCGTCTCCGACCCGGTCCAGCAGGGCGGGCAGATGGTCAGCGAGACGATCCATGGCGCCGGGCGGATCAACCAGATCGAAGACGCCTCGAACGACCCGGCCGCGGTCGAATAGCATGGTTCGCGACCTCGGCCTCCTCGCCGCGCGGCTGACCCTGGGCCTGGGCCTCGCGGCGCACGGCGCCCAGAAGGCCTTCGGCTGGTTCGAGGGGGCCGGGCCGCAGGGTGCGGCGGGCATGATGGAGAGCCTGGGCCTCAAGCCTGGGCCGACCTACGCCACCGCCGCCTCCGCCAACGAGATCACCGCTGGCCTCTTGATCGCGCTCGGCCTGGGCGGACCGCTCGGGCCGGCCGCGGTGATCGCGAACATGTCGGTCGCGGCGCGCACCGTCCACCTGAAGAACGGGTTCTTCGCCGCAAAGAGCGGGGTCGAGCTCCCGCTCCTCTACGCGGTCGGCGCGCTCGCGCTCGCCTCGTCCGGATACGGCGCGCTCTCGTTCGACCACGTGCTCGGCCTCGACGAACGGCTCCGCCACCCGATCATCACGGCACTCGCCCTCGCGGGCGGGATCGCCGCTGCCGAGACGATCCTCGCCCAGCGCGACTTCTCACCGCCCGACGGCACCCTCGCCACACCAACGATCAAAGGCGAGCACAACGGCCACCCCGCCGGAACGAAACCCTCACCCGCGACGAGCTAAGCCGCCAGATCCGACTTTCCGACGATACTCCGCATGCGCGAGTACCCGAAGTAGACGCCCAGGCCGATCACGAGCCAGGTCAGATAAAAGACGAGCGTCAGCACCGGCAACCCTTTGAGCACCAGCGCGATCGCCGCGACGGCGGAAAGCGCCGGAACGACGGGGCTGCCGGGGACGCGGAAGCCGCGCTTCATGTCGGGGCGCGTCTGGCGCAGCACGATGACGCCGATCGAGACGAGCGCGAACGCGACCAGCGTTCCGATGTTGACGAGGTCGGCGACGACGTCGAGCCGGCCGATCGCCGCAACCGCCGCGACGACGATCCCGACCAGCGCCGACGACAGGTACGGCGTACGGAACCTCGGGTGGATGCGCGAAAAGACCGCCGGGAGCAGCCCGTCGCGCGACATCGCGAAGAAGACGCGGCTCTGGCCGAACAGCATCACGAGCAGCACCGTCGTCAGCCCGGCGATCGCGCCGACCGCGACGATCGCGCCGGCCCAGTTCAGCCCGATCTGAATCAGCGAATACGAAACGGGCGATGGGACGTTCAGCTGGGTGTAGGGCAGAATGCCGGTCAGGATTGCCGAGACCGCGATGTACAGGACCGTGCAAACGGCGAGACTGCCCATGATCCCGCGCGGCAGGTCGCGCGCGGGGTTGCGAACCTCCTCGGCCGAGGTGGAAACCGCGTCGAACCCGATGTAGGCGAAGAAGACCAAGCCCGCGCCGTTGATGATCCCACCGACGCCGAACGGCATGAACGGGTGCCAGTTCGCCGGATTGACGTGGCCGGCGCCGACGACGATGAAGAAGGCGACGACGAGCAGCTTGATTGCGACGATCGTTTTATTGACCTTGTCGCTCTCGCTCGTCCCGCGGATCAACAGCACGGTGATCAGCAAGATGATGAGCGCGGCCGGCAGGTTGATGACTCCGCCGTCGAACGGATTCGTCGTGAGGCTCTTCGGGAGTACGATCCCGAGCGTCCCGATGAAGTCGGTGAAGTAGCCGGACCACCCGATCGCGACCGTCGCCGCGCCGAGTGCGTATTCGAGGATCAATCCCCAGCCGACGATCCATGCGGTGAACTCGCCGAGCGTCGCGTAGACGTACGTGTACGCGCTGCCCGAGACGGGGACCGTCGAGGACAGCTCTGCGTAGCACAGCGCGGCGAGCGCGCTGACGATCCCGGCGACGACGAACGAGAGCACGATCGCCGGCCCGGCGCTGAGCGCCGCGGCCTTGCCGGTGAGCACGAAGATGCCGGTGCCGATGATTGCGCCGACGCCGAGCGCCGTCAGCCCCCAGACGCCGAGGGTCGGCTTGAGCTTGTTCGGATTCAACTCGGCGGGGTCGAAATCGCCCGCCGCCTCCGCGAGCACCAAGTCGACAGGTTTGACCCGAGCAAGAACCTTCACGGAACTTTCCTCTACGCGTGCGGTAGCGTGGTCCCTTTTTACGGACGGACCGGCAGCAACTGGTCGAGGGTCTCTTGGGCGCGGGTCGCGATTGCGACGAGGCGGTCTTCCTGGTCGCGGACGACGGCTTCGTCCTTGATGTAGCGATGGTTGATGCGCACGTTTGCGATGCTCGCGGCGAGCGCGGCGCGCAGGAAGTGGAGCGCGCAGTCGACGTCGCTGGCGAGGTGCCGGTTGCCGAGCGCGCCGGTGCGCGCGGCGAGGTCGACCCCTTCGGCGCAGAGCCCGGCGACCGCAAGCGGCGCCTCGGCGGCCCCGATCAGCGCCGCCTGCATCGCGGCGGTCCGCGCCTGCTTCTCGTCGTCGGTCGCTCGCGGAAGGGTTCCGGCGGCGACGACGCGGCCGTACGCGTCCTCGTCGAGCGGGCGGGCGGCCGAGAAGCGTCCGCGCAGCCGGTCCGCTTCGGCGACGAGCGCGTCCGCCGCGGCGCGGACGTCGGCGTGGCGCGGGCTCGCGCCGGTGATCCGCGCGACCATTGCGCACAGCGCGGCGCCCATCGCGCCGACCAGCGTCGCGGCGCTCCCACCGCCCGGCACCGGGTCGGCCGAGGCCAATCCGTCCAGATATGCATCGATTCCGTTCACCCGGCGGTTTACCAGGCATGATCTCCTGACGCCTCGCGGCGAATGGAGGTCAGTCGCGCCGGTAGAGCTGGTTTCAACAAGCACGGTCGCACCGAAAAGCACTCAAGCTAGAGAAAAGCCGCAGGCACCTCGGGCGTGGAGCCCTGGGCCGCCGTGGCTTTTCCGACCGGAGCTATACCTTGCAGACAATCGAAAAGCGCGGCGACGTCAAGGACTTGGCGCTGGCCGATGCCGGGAAGTCGCGTATTGAATGGGCGGCGTCGTTCATGCCCGTCCTCGCGCAGATTCGCGACCGTTTCGCGAAGACGAAGCCGCTCGCCGGCGTGCGCATCGGCGCCTGCCTCCACGTCACGACCGAGACCGCGAACCTGATGCTCGCGCTCAAGGCGGGCGGCGCCGAGATCGCGCTGTGCGCCTCGAACCCGCTTTCGACCCAGGACGACGTCGCGGCCGCGCTCTGCGCGCACTACGAGATCCCGACCTACGCGATCAAGGGCGAGGACGAGAAGACCTACTACAGCCACATCGAGTCGGTGATCGCCTCGCGGCCGCACATGTCGATGGACGACGGCTGCGACCTCGTCACGACGATCTACACCAAGCACAACGCGCTGCTCAAAGAGATGATCGGCGGGTGCGAGGAGACGACGACCGGCGTCATCCGCCTGCACGCGATGGAGAAGGACGGCGTGCTGCCGTACCCGGTGATCGCGGTCAACGACGCGCTCACCAAGCACATGTTCGACAACCGCTACGGCACGGGCCAGTCGACGCTCGACGGCGTCGTGCGCGCGACCAACGTGCTGATCGCCGGCTCGACCGTCGTCGTCGTCGGCTACGGCTGGTGCGGGCGCGGCGTCGCCTCGCGCGCCAAGGGCCTCGGCGCCCACGTCGTCGTCACCGAGATCGACCCGCGCAAGGCGCTCGAAGCCGCGATGGACGGCTTCCAGGTGCTGCCGATGGCCGAAGCCGCGAAGATCGGCGACGTCTTCATCACCGTCACCGGCAACTTCCACGTGATCCGCAAGGAGCACTTCGAGGCGATGAAGGACGGCGCGATCGTCTGCAACTCGGGGCACTTCAACGACGAGCTCGACCTCGACGCGCTCGAGCTGCTCGCGACCGGGAAGACGACGCCGCGCGAGTTCGTCGAGGCGTACGCGCTGCGCAGCGGCAAGACGGTGCGCGTCCTCGGTCAGGGCCGCCTCATCAACCTCGCCGCCGGCGAAGGCCATCCGGCGGCGGTGATGGACATGTCGTTCGCCAACCAGGCGATGGCGGCGGCGCACCTCGCCCAGAACTACAAGACGCTGGAAAAGAAGGTCTACTCGGTCCCGGACCACATCGACGAAGAGGTCGCGCAGCTCAAGCTCGCGGCGTTCGGGATCACGATCGACACGCCTACGCCGGAACAGGTGAAGTACATGGCGTCGTGGTCGGAGGGCACCTGAGCATGGCATATCGTCGTCTGTTCACGTCGGAGTCGGTGACCGAGGGTCACCCCGACAAGGTCGCCGACCAGATCTCCGACGCCGTCCTCGACGCGATCCTCAAGGATGACCCGCAGGGCCGCGTCGCGTGCGAGACGTTCGCGATCACCGGCCAGATCCACATCGCCGGCGAGATCACGACGAAGACCTACGTCGACATTCCGAAGATCGTGCGCGACACGATCAAGGAGATCGGCTACGACCGCTCGGCGGTCGGCTTCGACTACGAGACCTGCGGCGTCAGCGTCTCGGTCGACGAGCAGTCGCCCGACATCGCGATGGGCGTCGACCAGTCGTTCGAGGTCAAGGAGAGCGGGAACCACGACCCGTTCGAGCTGACCGGCGCGGGCGACCAGGGGATGATGTTCGGCTTCGCGTGCCGCGAGACGCAGCAGCTGATGCCGCTTCCGATCACGCTCGCCCACGACCTGACGCGCCTGCTCGCGGCGAAGCGCAAAGACGGTCACATCAAGTACCTGCGCCCCGACGGCAAGTCGCAGGTCACCGTCGAGTACGACGGGTTCAAGCCGGTCCGCGTCGATGCGGTCGTCATCTCGACGCAGCACGATCCGGACATTCCGCTCGACGTGATCCGCCGCGAAGTGACCGAGCAGATCATCGACGAGGTGATTCCGCGCGGGCTGCGCGACGCCAAGCTGAAGGTCTATGTCAACCCGACGGGCCGGTTCGTGATCGGCGGGCCGAAGGGCGACGCCGGACTGACCGGGCGCAAGATCATCGCCGACACGTACGGCGGGATGGCGCGTCACGGCGGCGGCGCGTTCTCGGGCAAGGATCCGACGAAGGTCGACCGCTCGGCGGCGTACGCCGCGCGCTACGTCGCGAAGAACGTCGTCGCGGCGGGGCTCGCGGAGCGCTGCGAAGTGCAGGTCGCGTACGCGATCGGCGTCGCGCACCCGGTCAGCGTCCTGGTCGAGACGTTCGGCACGCACAAGATCGACGAAGAGAAGATCGCCGAGCTGGTCAAGGCGCACTTCGACCTGCGTCCGGCGGCGATCATCCACAACCTCGACCTGCGCCGGCCGCTCTACAAGCAGACCGCGGCGTACGGCCACTTCGGCCGTCCCGAGCTCGACCTGCCGTGGGAGAAACTCGACAAGGCCGAGGCGCTGCGCGCCGACTCCGGGTTGCGCGGCGACGTCGACCGTGAGCTGGCGCCGCTGACCGCCTGACGGTTAGCCGGTACCTCATCAGACCGACGCGGCGCCGGGTACTCCCCGGCGCCGCGTCGTCGTTTTGTACCGCGCGAAACGGAACGCGCGCGTCGTGGGAAGCGTTATGAGCACGACTCCCCCCATGAGGTATTCGATGCTCCGCAACTCTCTCTTCGCGATGGCCCTGGCGGCGTTCGCGGTGCTGCCCCTGGCAGCGTCGGCCCAGAACTACCCGGGGAACGGCGACGTCCTGCTCCCGTCCCAGACGGTGATCACGGGAACGCTCGAACAGTCGATCAACAGCAAGTCGGCCCAGGTCGGCGACCCCTTCGTGCTCGATCTCGCGTCGCCGTACCCCGGCGACGACCAACGGTTCCAAGGCGCGAAAGTCTACGGCCACGTCGCCTCGGTGACGCGCGCCGGCGGCACGCACAAGGGCGCGATCAACCTCGCGTTCGACCGGCTCACGCTCATGGACGGCACGACGGCGGCGCTCACCGGCCAGGTCCTTTCGCTCGAAGCCAAGCAGGGCGGTAACTCGACCGCGCGCGGGATCGTCGGCGGCGCGATCGGTCAGGTGCTCGGCAACTACATCGGCAAGCACATCGGCACCGACATCGGCGGCGCGGTCGGGATGATCGGCGGCGCGATCTACGCCGGCAGCCTGGGCACCAACGTCACGGTCGGCCAGGGCACGACGGTTTCACTGAAGACGACGACGCCCGCGACGATCCTCTCGCGGCGTCAGGCCGGCTACCCGAACGGGTACAACAACAACGGTTACCCGAACAACAACCAGTACCCGACCCCGTATCCCACCCCGTACCACTGAAGATTTCGTCTCCCCCGCAAGACGAACAGGCGAGGCACCGCTCAGGCGGTGTCTCTTCTTTTTGGAATCGCGACGCGCTCGGCGCCCAGCCAGCCCGCCATGCGTTCGAGCGCTTCGCGCAGCGGCGGCATGACGTCGGCGGCGCGGAGCTTCGGTTCGAGGTGAACCGCGTGTGCGCGCAGCACGCGCGCCTGCCGGTCGTGCTTGAGGTCGACGCGCCCGACCAGCCGTTCACCGAGGAGGAACGGCAGCACGTAGTAGCCGTGGACGCGCTTGTGCTGTGGTGTGTAGATTTCCAGCCGGAAGTCGAAGTCGAACAGCTCGCTCGTGCGCGCGCGCTCCCAGATGAGCGAGTCGAACGGCGAGAGCAGCGCCACGGCGTCGACGCGCCGCGGCACCCGCGCGTCGCGCACGAGGTAGCGCGGGCCGCGTAGGCCTTCGACGGTCACGCGCTCGAGTTCGCCGGCGTCGACCAGTTCCGCGACGCCGGCGCGCGCGCCGGCGAGGGGCAGTCGGAAGTAGTCGCGCAGGTCGCGCTCGGAGGCGATCCCGAGCGAGCGCGCGGCGATGCGAAGCAATTCGCGCTGCGCGTCCGCTTCGCTCGGCGTCGGCGCGTCGAGGATCTCACGCGGCAGCACGCGTTCGGTGAGGTCGTAGACACGCTCGAAGCCCTGGCGGTATGCCGTCGTGATCTCGCCGGCCCAGAACAACGCTTCGAGCCCGATCTTCACGTCGCTCCAGCCCCACCACGGGCCGGTGCCGCGCGCGCCCTCGAAGTCGCTTGCGGCGAGCGGGCCGCGTTCGGCCAGCGTCGCGCGCAGCCGGTAGAGCAGCTTCGGCTCCTTCTGCACCGCGCGTGCGATCCGGCCCCACGTGCCCTCGCCAAGCTTCGCGCGCGCCATCCGCCAGCGGAAGTACGGGTGCAAGTCGAGCGGGAGCAGCGACGCCATGTGTCCCCAGTACTCGAACAGCGTGCGCTTGCGGCCGTACGCCTCGCGGTCGAGCATCTCCACGTCGTACGCGCCCAGGCGCGAGAACGTCGGCAGATAGTGCGAGCGCACGAGGACGTTGACGCTGTCGATCTGGAGCACGCCGACGCGCGCGAAGATGCGCCGCAGCAGGCGCCGGTCGACCGCGCCGCGCGGCGCAGGATCGGCGAATCCCTGCGCCGCGAGCGCGATGCGGCGCGCCTCGGCGAGCGAGAGCGCCGCGCTCAAACGCGCGCGATCACTTCAGGCCGCGAACGAACTGCACCGCGCGCTTGAGCACGCTCGGGCGCGGGCCGCGGTCGGGACGGCGCACCGCGACGAGGTGGTACGCCTGCAGCTCGTCGGCGTGGAAGCCGTACGCGCCGGTCCACAAGTAGAGCCGCCAGATGCGGAAGATTTCCGTGCCCCACTTGGCGACGATCATGTCCTTGTGCGCGTCGAAGCGCTCGGCCCACGCGCGCATCGTCAGGTCGTAGTCGTGCGTCTCGTTCTTCGTCTCGACGACGTCGAGCCCGTGGTAGAGCAGCTCCTGGACGATGTCCTGCAGGCACAGGAACGCGTGCGAGCCCGGCCAGATGTAACGGCGCGTGAAATCGCTCGCGTCGAACTTCTCGATGCTCGCCGACGCGTCGAGGTAGAACCGCCCCCCGGGCTTGAGCACGTCCCACAGCCGCGCCGCGAAGCGGCGGTAGTACGGGATGTGCTCGATGACGCCGTAGATGACGACCGCGTCGTACGTTTCGGCCGGGCGGTGCACGAGGAAGTCTTCGAGCTTCACCGTGCAGTGGTCGAGTCCGAGCCGCTGGTCGAGGCGCGTGATGTAGTCGAACGAGTCCTGCGCGATGGTGAGCGAGGTGACGCTGACGCCGCGCGGGCCGCAGTACTCGTGCACGCCGCCCCAGCCGCCGCCGATGTCGAGCAGCCGCATTCCCGGCTTCAGCTGCAGGCCGTTCCACATCGACTCCAGCTTGTGCTCCGCGGCTTCTTCGAGCGTCTCGTCGTCGCGGTGGTACAGGCACTGCGAGTAGAAGCGGTACTTCGTATCCATGAACGTGAGATAGAAGTCGTCGCCGAGCTGGTAGTGCTTGGCGATCGCGCGCTTGTTGACCCACGTCGCCGGCATCACGAACAGCTGCCACAAAAAGCCGAGGAAGACGCCGGCGTGCGCGCGCGCGTTGAGCAGCTTGCGCACCTCCTGCATCGCGTACATGTCGCCGTCGAGGTCGAACTCGCCGCGAATGTACGCCTCGCCCAGGCCGATCTCGGTCAGCGCGCCGAGCAGCGGCTTGTCGCTGTGGAACGTGACGGTGAACTGCGGCTCGCCGGTACCGAAGCGCAGCTCCTCGCCGGAGGCGAGCCGCACCGCGCACGAGATTCCGCTCTCGGCAACCGCGCGCTCGACGAGGGCGCTGATCTTGCGCGCCGCGAGCGAACGCGGACCCGGCGCGGGGGTCGCCTGCGGCGCGGCGGCCGCGGTCGTTTCCTCGGTCGTCTGCATCGTCGGCATCAGTACGCCAGACGCGCACGGTCGCCTACCAGGTTGCACGGGCGGCGCTGAGGCGGGTTCTGCCGGATGGGTACAAGGACCCTATGCGTACGTTGAAAATGCTCACAGCCGCGGCCACGATGGCGGCCCTGGCAGGCGGGACGGCGACCGCGCAGCAGGCACCGAGTGAGACGGGGACCGATGCGAACGGGCCGATCACCATCTTGAAGAACATGGCACCCGAAAGGGGCGTCGAGGTGGACCTGAACGGGCAGCAGGTCGACCACTTCCGGCGCGTCGCCTACGGCGACGTCACGGGCGTGGTTCATACCGGCCTCAACTCGCTGACCGTCAGGTGGGATCAGCCGGTGCAGCGGCTCGATTTCAAAGTCGCCTTCGCGCCGACGCGGAACAACTTCCGCAACGTCGTCGTCGTGCAGGACGACGCGTCGCGCGATCCTGCGCTGCGCCAACCGGGCTCGCACACCTACACGTTCACGATCCCCGGCTAGCGTTTGACGAGCAGCGCCGCCGACGCGGCGACGAGCAGCACGCCGAACAGCAGCCGTAAGGCGCGGTCCGGCAAGCGATGGGCGAGCGCGACGCCGAAGCGCACGCACGGGGTCCCGCCGACGGCGAGCGGGATCCCGATCGCCCAGTCGACGTCGCCGGCGAGCGCGTAGGTGACGAGCCCGACCAGCGCGCCGGGCGCGACGAGTGCGAGCGCAAGCCCTTGCGCAGCGGCCTGCGCGTAGCCGAACAGCAGCGTGAGAACCGGCACGGCGAAGATCGCGCCGCCAACGCTGAAAAACCCTGAGACGACGCCGCCGAGCGCACCGACGACGCCTGTCCATCCCCACGCCAGACGCGGACGGCGCGGTGCATCGCCGTTCGCGCCTGTGCGCAGCGTTTCGACGATGAAATACAGCGCGATCAGCGCCGCGAACGCGCCGAACGCGATGCGCAAACCCGGTCCGGCAATGCGCGTCGCGTAGAGTGCGCCGAGCGCGGTGAACGACACCGCGCATGCCGCCAGCAGCACCGCGACGCGTTTGTCGACGCTGCCGCGCCGCGCGTAGCCGCGCAGCCCGACCAACACGTTCGGCGTGACCATCACCAGCGACGTCCCCTGCGCGTGCTGCTGGTCGAGCCCGAAGAAGAGCCCGAGCACGGGGATCGCGATCAGCCCGCCGCCGATCCCGAACAGGCCGCCGAGCGCGCCGAGCACCGCGCCCAGCGCGACGAACAGCGCGAGGTGAGGAAGGTCGAGCACTACCCGCCGGCGCGTTTGACGCGGCGGCCGCGTTCCTCGAAGTACGCGACGACCTTGTCGCGATGGTCGCCCTGCAGCTCGACGACCCCGTTCTTCGCGGTGCCGCCGGTCCCGCACAGGCGCTTCAGCTCCTTGCCGAGCGCCTCGACCTCGCCCCCGGCGAGGCCGTGGACGACGGTGACGGCGCTGGCCTTGCGCCGCTCGCGCGCGACGCGCACGACGCCGTCGTCCGGCATCGCGCGGCCCGCCGGCTGCGGTTGAGGCTTGCGCGGCGCGGGCTTGGGGAGCGGGAGGCTGCCGTCGGTCGAGTAGACCAGGACACGCTCGTCGCGGACGCGGTCGTCCTTCACGAGAGGTGCAACCTCGAAGCCATGCCGCCGGGTTCGGCATGAGGTGACGGTGGTGCTGCCAACCGCGCCCCCTGGCGTGGTCGAGGAGATCGCGGCGTTTGGCCGCTTCGCGGCCGCGCGCGGCTGGGTTCCGGCGACCGCGGGCAACTTCTCGCGCCGCGTCGACGCGGGCCACGCCGCCGTGACGCGCAGCGGGATCGACAAGGGCGCAATCGGCGCGGCCGACCTCGCCGTCCTCGCGCTCGACGCGCCGATTCCGGCGGGCATGTCGGCGGAGACGCCGCTGCACCTCGCGCGCTATCGTACCGATGCGGCGATCGGCGCGATCTTCCACGTCCACACGGTCGCCTCGACCGTGCTCTCGCGACTCGACGAGCGCGCCGGCGTGGTGCGGACCGACGGCTTCGAGATGCACAAAGCGATCGGGCTGCGCACGCACGAGAGCGTCGTCGAGATTCCGGTTTTCGCGAACGACCAAGACACCGTTCGGCTCGCCGCCGCGATCGAGGCGCGGCTCGGCGCCGCCGCCGCCGTTCCCGGCTACCTGCTGGCCGGACACGGCCTCTACGCCTGGGGCGCGACGGCAGCCGATGCGCGCCGCCACGTCGAAGGGCTGGAGTTCCTCCTCGCCTGCCACCTCGAAGAACGGAGACTGCGATGAAGACGACGCTCGCCTCGACGCTCCGCGTCTACGCCGACACCAACCCGGCGAAGCCGCAGATCGACACGACGGACCGCGCGGAAATCACGCGGCTCTTAGGCGCCGAGGGCGTCGTCTTCGAGCAGTGGGACGCGAGCGCGCCGCTGACGGCCGAGTCCGACCAGGAAGCGATCATCGCCGCGTACGCCGCCGACATCGAACGGCTGAAGCGCGAGTACGGCTATACGACGGTCGACGTCGTCCGCGTCGGCCGCACGACGCCGAACATTCCGGCATTGCGCGAGAAGTTTCTCAGCGAGCACACGCACACCGAGGACGAAGTCCGCTTCTTCGTCGAGGGCAGCGCGTCGTTCTACCTGCGCCTGAACGGCAACGTCTTCCAGATGATCTGCACGCGCGGCGACCTGCTCTCGGTGCCGGCGAACACGCCGCACTGGTTCGACATGGGGCCGGCGCCGGAGTTCGCCGCGATTCGCCTGTTCGTCAATCCCGACGGTTGGGTCGCGCACTATACGGGCGATCCGATCGCCTCGTGCTTCCCGAAGTACGAGTAGCGTGACGACGACGCGCATCGCCGCGCGCGCCGTCCTGCTCGACATCGAAGGAACGACGAGCACGATCGCGTTCGTGCACGACGTGCTCTTTCCGTACGCCGACGAGCACCTCGACGCGTACGTCGCCGCACACCGCGCCGAACCGGACGTCGCGCAAGCGATGCGCGAGGCCGCCGCCGTCGCCGGCGAGGAACCGGACGCCGACGATGCAACGATCCTCGCGCACCTGCACCACTGGCTGCGCAACGACCTCAAAGTCACCCCGCTGAAAACGCTGCAAGGCCTCATCTGGGCCGACGGCTACGAACACACCGGCCTGCGCGGCCACGTCTACCCCGACGCCGCCGCCGGCCTACGCCGCTGGCACGCCGCCGGCCTGCACCTGTACGTCTACTCCTCCGGCTCAATCGAAGCGCAGAAGACCCTCTTCGCGTTCAGCGACCAAGGCGATCTCCTGGCGCTCTTCACCGGTCACTTCGACACGACAACCGGCCCCAAACGCGAACCCAGCTCATACGCGGCGATCGTTGAAGCAATCGGCCTGGCACCGAATGATGTGCTGTTCTTGAGCGACGTCGACGCGGAACTGGACGCTGCGCGTGCGATCGGTCTGCAGACGGTGCGAATGCTGCGCCCCGCCGACACGCCGCCCAACGCAACGACCACGCACGCGAGCGCCCTTAGCTTCGACCAGCTCGACGTCGTCCTGCGCTAAGCGCCCCTTTCGACAAGCTCGTCCTTCGACAAGCTCAGGATGACGGGGGGGAAGGGCGCCCCGAGCGTGCTCCCGTCATCCTGAGCTTGTCGAAGGACGAGCTTGTCGAAGGACGAGCGTCATCGCCGTTCGGCACGGATCGTCGGCGACGCGGCGATCACGAACGTGAACACGAAGTAGCCGATCGCGGAGATCAGCATCGTCGTGCGGACGCCGAGATGGTCGGCGCACCAGCCGCCCAAGAGCGAGCCGGGCAGGATGCCGACAAGCACGAGAAGCCGCGCGACGCCGAAGACGCGCCCGGTGAGGTCCTCGGGGATGACCCGCATCCGCCACGCGACGATGTTCGTGACGAAGAAACCCGCGCACACCCCCGAAAACGACACGCCGCCGACCGCGAGAGCCAACGAGTTCGTCCACGGCAGCGGCAGCCACCCGATCCCGTCGGCGAGATACGCGACGATCAGCGCCGGTCCGGTCGGCCAGTGCGTGCGCCCCGCGATGAAGCACCCAAGCGCGGTCGCCGCCGCGAAGCATCCGAACGCAAGTCCGATGACATGGTCGCCGGTCCCGAACGCGCGCTTGAAATACGGGATCAGCGTGACGAATCCGATCGAGCCGAGGAAGTTCGCGACGCCGCTCGCGAGCGAGAGCAGCCGCATTGCGCGGTCGTCCCACAGAAAGCGCCAGCCGGTCGCGACGTCGGCGGCGACTTCGCGCAGCGACGGCAGCCCGGACGGCTCCTCGGGTCCGAACGTACGCACAGACGCGATCGCAACCTGCGACGTCAGATAGGTGACCGCGTTCACGGCGAGCGCCGGCAGCGGCCCGACGATCGCGAACAGCATCCCGCCGACCGGCGGCGCGATGAGCCCGACGCTCTGCTCCGTCGCCTGCAACGCGGCGACCGCCGCCTTCGCGCGGTCCTTGCCGAGCAGAAACGGAATCGACGCCGTCTGCGCGCCGAGGAAGATCGAGCCGCCGATGGCGAGGACGAGCACGCCGACGTAGATCATCCACAGCGCAAGGTGCCCCGTCGCGAACAGCACCGTGAACAGCGCCATAACGACGAACCGCAACGCGTCGCACACGAGCATGAGCCGCCGACGGTCGACCCGGTCGCCGAGCGAGCCGGCAATCAAGCTGACGAACGCATAGGGCAGCAGCTCGAGCCCCCACGTCAGCCCGAGCGCCTGTCCCGACCCGGTCAGCCGGAAGACGAGCAGCGGGATCGCGAGTGTCCGAAGCCCGCCGCCGAGGTAGCTGAACGCTTGTCCCGCATAGAAGCGGGCGAATGCAGAAGAACGGAAGACGCTCGCCGGACGA
>JAFAMK010000211.1 GCA_019233415.1 Vulcanimicrobiota bacterium | reverse complement strand
CGGCACTTCGTGCGAGGCGCCCGGCTGGTGGTAGATCAGGACGAGCCCGAACGCCGCCGCCGCGAGCGCGGCGATGTTGAGCCCGGTGCCGGCGACGATCTGGTCGACGGCGAGCCGCGTCGCGGCAAAGGCGAGCAGCGCGGCGAGGAGCATACCGGCGATGATTCCGGCAAGCGCGCCGAGTAGTGGGCTCCCGGTCGCGCCGCTCACCGCGACCGAGGTGAACGCGCCGGCGATCAGGATCCCTTCGAGCCCGATGTTCACGACGCCCGAGCGCTCGCTCAGCACGCCGCCGAGCGCGGCGTAGATCAGCGGCGTCGCCTTGATCAGCGTCAGGCCGAGCAGCGCCAGCACCGCCGCGAGCGTCGCGTTCATGCGATCCTCCGGCTCGCGACGACGCGACGGCCGGCGAGCGCGAGGATCACCAGGCCCGTCACCAGCGAGACGACCTCGCGCGGGACGCCGGCCTCGGCCTGCATCGCGATCCCGCCGCTCTGCAGCATCCCGAACGCGATCGACGCGACGACGATCCAGAGCGGGTCGAGGTTCCCGACCAGCGCGACCGCGATCGCGATGAAACCGTAGCCTGGCGACAGGCCCGTGTTGAAGCGGTGCAGCTCCCCCGTAACGATCGTCGCGCCGCCGAGTCCGGCGACTGCGCCCGAGAGCGCCATCGCGACGAGCGCGGTTCGGCCGAGGTCGATCCCCGCGCGCCGCGCCGCTTCGGGCGCGTCCCCCGCCGCGCGCAATTCGTAGCCGAACACCGTGCGCTGCAAGACCCAGCGCAGCACGAACGCCAGCACGAGGGCGAGCCCGAACGCCGAGGTCAAGTGCGAGCCAGGGAGCAGGTCCGGCAAATGCGCCGCTTTCGGAAGCACGCCGGTTTCGGAGGCGCCCGCGCCACCCTGCTGGAGCGGCCCGGTCACCAAGTACGTCGCCAGCAGCGTCGCGACGACGTTGAGCATCAGCGTTGCGATGACTTCGTTCGCGCCGAACCGCGCGCGCAGGAAACCGGGGATCGCGCCCCACGCGCCGCCGGCGAGCGCGCCCGCGAGCAGCACGAGCGGGATCGCGACGTAGCCGGGGAGCGGCAGTTCCGCGCCGATCCAGCCGGCGGCGAATCCGCCCAGCAAGAGCTGTCCCTCGGCGCCGATGTTGAATAGCCCGGCCCGGAACGCGATCGCGACGCCAAGTGCGGGGAAGAGCAGGTTCGTCGCCTGCGTCAGCGTCTCGGCGACCTCCGAGCGCGTCCCGAACGCGCCGTCGAAGAGCGCGCCGAACCCGTCGAGCGGCGAGACGTGCGCGAGCAGCATCGCGATCGAGCCGACGCCGAACACGAGCACGACGACGATCAGCAGGTCGCGCGCGGTGCGGTTCATGCGTTCCCCGCCATCAGCGCGCCGATGCGGCCGCGGTCGATCGCGGCGCGTTCGAACGCGCCGGCGAAGATGCCGTTCGCGATCACCAGCACGCGGTCGGCAAGCGCGAAGATTTCGTCCAGCTCGAACGAGATCAGCAGCACGCCGGCGCCTGCGTTGCGCGCCTCGATCAGCCGCGACTGCACGAGCGCGGCGGCGCCGATGTCGATCCCGCGCGTCGGCTGGTACGCGACGACGAGCTTCGGGTCGCCGGCGAGGGTGCGGCCGACGACGATCTTCTGCTGGTTCCCTCCCGAGAGCGCGCCGGCGATCGCGTCCGGGTCCGGCGGGCGCACGTCGAAGCGGTCGATCACCACGCGCGCCGCCGCGTCGAAGTCGCGCCGCGGGAGCGTGCGCTGGCGGCCGAGCGCGACGTTGTCGCGCACGTTCCAGTCGAGCACGAGCGCCTCGTGGCGGCGGTCCTGCGGGATCACGCGAATGCCGCGCTTCAGGCGGTCGGCCGGCGTGTCGAACGGGCGCAGCGGCGCGCCGCCGAAGTCGATCGCGCCTTCGAACGGAACGATCCCGGCGAGCGCGTCGGCGAGCGCGGACTGGCCGTTCCCCTCGATGCCCGCGACGCCGACGATCTCGCCCGCGCCGATCGAAAACGTCGCGTCCGACAACAGGCTCGTGCCGGACTGCGCGGAGAGCCCGCGCACCTCGAGCAGCGGTGCATTGCTCGTCGCAGCGCGCGCCGCGAGCGCGGGAACGTCGCCGCCGACCATCTCGCGCGCGATCTCGTCGGCGCTGGTCTCCGCCGTCAGGTGGCGCGCGACGACGCGGCCCGCGCGCATCACGGTGACGCGCTGCGAGTACGCGATCACCTCGGCGAGCTTGTGCGTGACGACCAGCACTGCGGTCCCGCGCCGCGCGAGGTCTTGCACCGTCGTGAAGAACGCCGCGATCTCGCTCGGCGCGAGGGCCGCGGTCGGCTCGTCGAGGAGCAACACGCTCGGCTCACGGTCCAGTTCGCGCAGCAGTTCGACGCGCTGTTTGATCCCGACCGGAAGCGTTTCGACGATCGCGTCCGGGTCGACGGCGAGCCCGTACGATTCGGAGAGCGCGCGCACGCGCGCGCGGGCGGCGACGACGTCGATCGACCAGCCGCGGCGCGGCTCGCGGTTGAGCAGCACGTTCTCCCACACACGCAGCCGTTCGATCAGCTTGAAGTGCTGATGGACGAGCCCGACGACGCCGGCCGCTTCGACCGTGCCGTCGTCGGCGCGAACCGCGCCGTACGCGATCGCGGCGAGCGTCGACTTGCCGGCGCCGTTCTCGCCGACCAGCGCATGGATCTCGCCCGGATGCAGCTCGAGGTCGACGCCGTCGACGGCCTGCACCGCGCCGAAGCGCCGGCGAATCCCCGTCAGCGTCAGAGCGGAACGCGTTTGAACGATGCCAGTTCCTCCCGCGACGACGGCACGACGATCGTCCCCGCGACGATCAGCGCACGCAGCTTGTTCAACACCGCGATCTTTTGGTCGGTCACGACCCCTCGTGTGTACTTGAAGTCGGTCAGCCCGACGCCGCCTTCCTTCAGGCCGAGCGTCAGGTGCACCGGCCGCGGCTTGTGCGCGGCGACGGCCTGACTGACGCGGAAGACGCCGGCGTCGACGCGCTTGACCATGCTGGTCAGAATCTTGCCGGGTGCGAGCCCGTCCTGGTCCGAATCGACGCCGATCACGTATGCGCCGGAGCGCGTCTTGACCTGATCGATCGCCCCGAGCCCGCCTTTTCCGGCCGCGGCGTAGACGATGTCGGCGCCCTGGTCGTAGAGCACGCCGGCCAGCTCTTTCCCCGACGCGACGTCGTCGAACGAGCCGATGTACTTCGCCTGCACCTTGATCGAGGGGTCGATCTCGTGCGCGCCGGCCGTGAAGCCGGCCTCGAACTTGCGCAGCAGCGGAATGTCGATCCCACCCAGAAACGCGATCGACTTCGTCTTCGTCGTCATTCCGGCGAGCGCGCCGGCCAGGAACGAGCCCTCTTCTTCTTTGAAGGTCACGGCGGTCACGTTCGGCTCGTCGACGACCGCGTCGATGATCGAGAAGTGCCGCTCGGGAAAGCGCTCCGCGACCTCCTGCACGTCGCGCGCCATGAGGAACCCGATCGCGAAGATCTCGTCGAACTCTTTGTTCGCGAGAACCGTCATGTTGATCTGGTAGTCGGCGGCCGAGCGCGACTGCAGGACCGTCGTGTCGACGTGCAGGTCGCTCTTCGCGCGCTGCAGCCCGGCGTATGCGGAGTCGTTGAACGAGCGGTCCCCGAGGCCCCCGACGTCGGTCACCATCCCGATCCGAACCGTTCCGGGCGGGAGCTGCCGGCGGGCGCAGCCCGGCGCGAGGGCGCACAGCACGACCAGCGCGAGTGCAAGGTGCGCACCCCGGCGGAAGACCATCGGGGCCTCTACGACGTCGGTGCGGGGCGGCCTCTCGGGCGCGAGGAAGAGACGGCGCGTGAACCAGCCGGCCCGACCGCCCGACGTTCCGCGCCCGCGCCGCGCCATCTCGCGCGCCGAGCGCCGCGTGACCTTCTGGCTCAAGACGCTCGCCCTGATCGCGGTCGCGATCTACCTGATCGTCGGGTTCCTGCAGTTCCTCGGCAGCGTGAAAGCGACGGCGCTGCTCTTCGTCGGCGCGCTGTTTTTCGCGTACATGATCTCCCCGCTGGTGCGGCGGCTCAACGACCGGCTTCCGCTGGTCGCCGCGATCCTGATCGTCTACGTCGGAATCGCGGTCGTCGGCGCCGCCGTGCTGCAGCTGCTCGTCCCGCCGCTCACCGCCGACACGCAGGCCGCGATGCAGTCGGTGCCGACGCTGGTCAGCCACTACAACGGCGTCCTGCAAGACCCGAACAACGCGATCTTCCGCTGGCTGCCGACCGACGAGCGCGGCTATTTGGCGACGCTGCCCGCGCAGATCGGGACGTGGGTGCAGACCAACGCGCTCGGCACGGCGTCGAAGACGCTGACCGTCGTCCTCTCGACGTTCTCGGTGCTGGCGACGGTCGTCGTCGTTCCGGTCCTCGCCGCGTACATGCTGCTCGACGCCGAGAACATCAAGGCCGGCTTCCTCGGGCTCGTCCCGGCGAAACACCAGGCGAAGGCCGAGCGCATCATCGCCGATCTCGATCAGGTCGTCGGCGGGTTCATCCGCGGCCAGCTGATCGACGGCTCGATCCTCGGCGCGATGCTGACGATCATGCTGCTGCTGATGCACGTCCCGTACGCGCTGCTGATCGGCGTCGTCTCGGGCGCGCTCAACTTCATCCCGTACGCGGGCGCGCTGATCGCGTTCGTCCCCGCGTTCCTGCTCGCGTGGACGTACCACGGCTTCACCAACGCGCTGATCGTCGGGGCGCTGATCATCGTCATCCACCAGATCGACGGCAACTTCGTCGCGCCCCGCGTGCTCAAAGAGAACGTCGGGCTTTCGCCGTTCTGGATCGTCATCTCGATCCTCGGCTTCAGCGAACTGTTCGGCCTGCCGGGCACGTTCCTCGCCGTCCCGGTCGCCGCGATGATCCGCGTGCTGCGCGAGAACCTGCTGCCGACGGCTCCCGCGCGCGCGGTTACCGTGCCGGCGACGACGGCTGCGCCGCTGGAAGAGACCCCGTCGCCGCGGCGTTCTCGACGAGCCGGCTCGTGATGAGCCGCACGAGGTAGATGCCGAAGGCGGGATCGGTCCGGTAGAGCGCGAGCGCTTCCTGACGGCTGAGCACGTAGACGACCGCGTCGTCGAGCGCGCGCGCCGTTTGCGTGCGCGTTCCGGACGGCGAGAAGAGACCGATCTCGCCGAGCAGGGCGCCCGGCTCCAGGTGCACCCCCAGCTCCTCGAGCACGAGCCGTCCTTCGGCGAGGAAATACAGGCAGTCCGCAGGGGCACCGCGCCGGAACAGGACGTCGCCGGCCCGCACCCGGCGGCGGTCCATGAACGGCGTCAGCCAGGCGGGGGAAACCTCGCTCACCGCGAGCGCGCGCTCGATCATCGCGCGCTCGCGCAGCAGTTGTCCCAGGCGCACGATGTTGAGCGGGAAGAGCGCGACGTGCAGAAAGAACGTCGGCCACAGGTGCACGCCGCCGGCCCACAGGGCGTA
>JAFAMK010000209.1 GCA_019233415.1 Vulcanimicrobiota bacterium | reverse complement strand
CGGCTCGCGGTCGGGACCGCGCTCGGCGGCGTCTTCATCTCGATCGACGATGGCCGCACGTGGCTGGCGATCGGCGACGGCAGCACCGGCGCGAGCGGCAAGCTCGGAAAAAACCAGACGCGCAAGCTTCCGCTGCTGCCGATCCGCGCGATCGCGATCGACGAAGCCGCGGAAGTGCCGACCGTCTACGTCGCGACCGATCGCGGGATCGCCTCGATCGCGCTGAACGGCGACGCGTGGACGTGGCGCAACGACGGCCTGCCGGGGACGGACCCGAAGACCGGTTTCGCGTCCGCCGCCGCGACGTCGGTGACGTTCGCCGACGCCGAGGGGACGCTGCTCGCCGCGACGACCTACGGCGTCTACCGCTCGACGCGCGCGGAGCGCTGGACGCGCGTGCAGGGCCTCGGCGCGGTCTCGCAGGCGGCGTCGCTCCCCGGCGCACTCGTCGCGGCCGGGCCGGGCGGCGTCTTCCGCTCGACCGACGGCGGCGCGACGTGGGTGAAGGTGCGCGAGATTCCCGGGCTCGCGCGCGTCGTATCCGCGAACATTGCGACGGTTGCCGTCGCGGTCGGGAACGACGTGTGGACGAGCGACGACGGCGGCGCGACGTGGGTGCTCGCGGCGAACGTCGCGGGCGCGTCGATCGTCGCGCTCGGCGTCGGCGCCGACGGCACGGTCGCCGCGTGCGCGCCGCTGGTCGAGAACCCCGCGCCCGACTGGCCCGACCTCGGCACGATGATCGAGGGCAACGCGCTCACGCTCGACCGCGACTTGGTTCTCGTTGCGGGCGACGTGATCGTCGTCAGCCGCGAGGACGACGACTCGCTCGCCGAAGCGTACACGGTCGTCGCGACGAAGACCGGGATGCTCGCGCGCTTCGGCACGGTCGGAATGACGACGACCGTCATCGTCGACCGCCGCGTGAACCCGCTGCTCGGCGACGTGCGCCGCGCGGTGATCCACGCCGGCGCGCGCGTGCGCGCGGTCGTGCCGGTCAAGCGCGAAGCGCCGCCCGCCCCGCGCTTCGCGCTGACCGTCCCGCGCGGTCTGCCGAAGCTGGAGCCGAAGCGCCGCATCGCGATCGAAGGCCGTCCCGCGCGGCTGCTGCTGCGCGGCACCGCCGGCGGCACGCTGCGTATCGTCACGAGCCCGACGATGGCGAAAGACCCCGTGCTGCCGTACGCGTGGCCGAGCCCGAGCCCGCAGTCGATCGAGCCCGACGGCGACGTCACGGCGGTCGTGCGCGCCGGCGCGCGCGGCGTCGTGCTCGCGCGGTTCGACGGCGTGTGGCGGCGCGACGACGTCACCGACGCGAACGTCGCGTGGGAACACCTCGGCGCGCCGCCGGTCGCCGTCACCGGGATCGCGCTGCGCGGCGACACGATCTACGCGTGCGGGCTCGCGCCGAACAACGACCTGCGCACGAGCGGCGTCTACGCGTTCGCGAACGGCGCGTGGTCGGAAAAACCGCTTCTCGCCGGGCCGGTCGAGCGCGTCTTTGTCACCGGCGACGGAACGCTGTGGGCCTGCCGCGAGCGCGGCTTGTTCGCCGAAACGGACGGCACGTGGCACGCGGTCGACGCGCTGCTCGACGGCCGCGAGGTGCGCGAGATTGCGGCCGACGCCGGGACGGTGCTCGCCGCGTGCGACGACGGCGTGTACGCGCGCCAGGGCGGCGCCTGGACCCGCGTCGACGGGCTGCGCGCGCTCAGCATCGCGTCGGTCGCGCTCGGCAACGGCTTCTGGTACGCCGGAACGCACGGCGCCGGCGTGTGGCGCCGCAAAGCGAGTGGCGGTGCGTGGGAACCGCTCGAACGCGCGCGGCGGACCGGCGACGTGCGCGCGCTGCTCGTCTGCGACGACGGCACCGTTCTCGCCGCGGAACGCGGGCTCGGGATCAGCGCGAACGCTGTTCCGCTCGCCGCGCCGCTGGCAAGCCACGTGCGCGCGTTCATTCCCGTCGCGGGCGAGCAGGGCGCGTTCGTCCTCGCGTTCGCCGGCGTTCCGCTCAGCGCCGGGGCGAGTGCCGGCACCGCGCCGGTTCCGATGCGGAGCCACGTCGACGCGCTCGACGTGCTCGACGCCGAAGCGCAGACGCTCGACGCGGGGATGCTTCCGGCGAGCCTGCGCGCGCGGCTCGAGGGGATCTGCGGCGTGAAGCTCGAGCTGGCCGAAGTCGTCGTCGAGCACGCCGGCCGCGCGTGGCGGTTCCAGGTCAGCGAAGCGGTCCCGGTCTACCTGCTGCGCCGCGGCCCGCTCGACGCCGGGACCGGCGCGCTGCGCGCCGATTTGTTCGAGGTCGCGCGGTTCGAGCTGCTCGCGCCGCCGGTGCCGTACGACGGCAGCGCGCCGGCGGTGATCCCCGACGACGCGGTGTGCCGCTGGCCGGTGCGCGGCACCGACGAACGCCCCGCCGCGCCGTTGATCGCGCGCACGAACGACGTGTGGTACGCGTCGGCGCGCGCCGACGCGGCGCCGCGCGCCGAGATCGCGAGCGTCGCCTCGCACGACGGTGGCGAGGTCGCGCTGCGCGACCCGCTGCGCTACGCGTACGACCCGGCGACGATCAGCGTTGCGGGGAACGTCGTCGAAGCGACGCACGGTGCGACGATCCCGGCCGACGAGGTGATCGCGAGCGGCGATGCGAGCCGCCCGGCGCAGAATGCGATCCTCGCGACGAAGCCGCTGACCAACGTGCTCGCCGACGGCGTGCCGCGCCCCGAGCTGCAGGTGTGGGTGCGCCCGAGCGCCGCCGGCGACGCGCTCGCCGCGACCGCCGCGCTTGCCGGCCGCAAGGCCGACGACGAGTCGGTGCGCTGGTACCGCGTCCCCGACTTCCGCGCCAGCAAGAAGCGCTCGCGTGACTACGTCGCGCGCCAGGACGCGGACGGTTCGGCGGTGCTGACGTTCGGCGACGGCGAGAAGGCGCGCCGGCTGCCGACCGGCGTCAACAACGTCGTCGCGCGCTACCGCGTCGGCGGCGGGCCGGACGGCAACGTCACGCCGAACCGGCTGACGCTGTTTCAAACGCCGGTCCGCGGCGCCGACCGCGTGCGCAATCCGGTCGCGGCCGCCGGCGGCGTGGCGGCCGAGCGCGTCGCCGATCTGCGGCGCACCGTTTCGCGCGGGCTCGTCGCGCTCGACCGCGTCGTCTCGCAGCAAGATCTGGAAGACTACGTGCGCGCCTGGCCCGGCGTCGCGAAGGTCGACGTCGTGCGTGCTGCCGGGAGAGCGCGCGCGTCGTTCGTCGTGACGTACGCGAGCCGCGACGACGACGTCGTCGACGTCGCCGCGCTCTCCGCCGCGCTGAAGATGTACGGCGCGAGCGCGTGGTCGATCGAGATCCTGCCCGCGCGGCGCCGCCGTTTCTCGCTGGAGGCAAGTCTGCTCGTCGCGCCGCCGTACGTTGCGGCCGGCGTTCTGCAAGACGCGAACGCCACGGTGCTGAACGCGTTCGCTTTCGACGCGCGCGATCTGCGCCAGGGCGTGAAGGCGTCGTCGGTCGTCGCGCTGCTGCAGCGCGTGCGCGGCGTGCGCGCGGTCGTCCTCGATGCGCTCTACGAGGCCGGGACGATTCGCCGCGTCGACGATCTCGACGGCGACGACGGCGATCCCGGCGACGCCGCGAGCCTGCTCACCGCGGAGGCGGCCGACGTGCGGCTCGTCCTGCTCGCGGGCAACGACGCGGAGCGCGGCGAGTGAACCCGTTCGACGGCGGCGGACCGCGCAAGCGCTCGCGCCCGAACCTCTACGAGCTGCTGCCGACGCTCTACCGCCGCCGCGACGACGAGATCTATTCGGTCGACCGCGACGTGCTCGCGGCGATGAACCTGCAGAACGTCGGCAGCGAAGTCGCGGACACGCGCATCCCGCCGCTCAAGGCGCTGTTCTCGATTCTGCAGACCCAGTACGACCTGCTCGAAGCCGAGATCGCCGCGCTCTACGACGACTGGTTCGTCGAAACGTGCGCGCCGGAGATGCTGCCGCTGCTCGCCGAGCCGCTTGCGATTCGCGACCTGGACGCGCTGCGCAAGAACGGCGCCGATCTGCGTGCGGTGGTCGCGAACGTCGTCGACTACCGGCGTCGCAAAGGGACGGCGACCGCCCTCGAAGAGTTTGCGCGCGACGCGACCGGCTGGACCGTGCGCGTCACCGACGGCGTCGACGCCGTTGCTGCGACGGCGCGCGTCGACGGCAACAGTCTCTGGCGGACCGGCTACGCCGACGTGCGCAACCGCCCACCGGGCGGTCCGGACGCGGCGGCGCGCAGCATGGCGGCCGACTTGCGCAGCGCGGTCGGCGGGACGCGCATCGCGACCGTCGAGGTCTGGCGCGTCAAGGCGGCACCGGTGAGCGGGGTCGAGCCGGGCCGCCCCGATCCGACCAGCCGCCGGCGGCGCACGTTCAGTCCGCTCGGCGACGACAAGATGCTGATGCGCCCGATCGACGGTACCGGCGACGGGCCGAGCTACGCGACGCCCCTGACGCGAACCGCCGCGCGCGAGGACCTCGCCGCGCGCGGAAGCATCGTCGGCATCACCGTGCGCGAGCTGGGCTGGCTCGGCGAGACGCTGCCGCCGCTCGTCGTGGCCGACCTCTCGGAATGGCGGCTCCCGGCGGGTGCCGCCGGCGACTCGCGCACCGTCTACGTCGACCCGGAGATGGGGCGGCTGATGCCCCCCGACGACCGCGCGATCTACAGCGTCGACTACTACCTCGTCACGCACGAAGGGATCGGCGCCGGACCGCCGTCCAAGCCGTGGCCGGGCGCGTTCGCCCGGACGATCCTGGTCGCGCCGCCGAACGCGCTGAGCGGCCAGGGGCGGCTGCGCCGGCTCGAAGGGCAACTGCTGACGCGCGTACTGATGGAGCCGTCGTACTTCGCGCGGTACCGCGACGCGCTGGACCCACTGAACTTCGAGACGTTCGGCGGCGAGTGGGCGTACCTGCACGACGTCTACGCGCGCGAGGGCGGCCTCCCGAGCGTGCGCGTGTTCCTCGACCGCTGGCCGTCGTTCCCGCTCACGCCGAACGCGGTCCCGGTCGGGTGGCTGATCGACGAGCTGGCGGTCCTGCGCCGCGCGAGCCGCGACGCCGACGCTGCCGAGACAGGCTCGTTCGAGCGCGTCTCGTCGCTCTCGGCGGCGCTCGCCGCGGCCGAGGCCGCGAGCGGCGCGGTACGGATCGTGCTCGGGACCTCGCAGACCCAGTCCGCGGTCGACGGCTGGCGCTTCCGGCCCGGCAAGTGGCTCGATGCGCTCTCGATCGAGTCCGCGCCGGGGACGCGCCCGACCCTGGCCGGCTCGCTGTTCCTGGAGCCGACGGCGAAGCCGATCCCGATCCGTCTCCTCGGGCTGAACATCCGCGGCCGCATCGTTTCGGGCCACGACGCCGAGCTGGAGATCGAGGCGTCCACGCTGCGGCCGGTGAAGGACGAGCGCGGTACGTGGAGCTTGGAAGGGGTTGTGCAAGCGGAACCGCCGTCTCGCACGCGCAGCATCGTCGTGCGCCGAAGCTATCTGGGTGGGGCCCGTCTTACGGACGCGGTCGAATTGATCGTGGAGGACTCGGTCGTCACCGATCCGATCATGTCGCTGACCGCCGGATCGGCCGGCCCGTTCTTGACGACGAGCCGCTCGACGTTCCTCGGCACGGTCGAGGCGTATCAGCTCGTCGCGAGCGACGCGCTGTTCGACCAGCCCATAAACGTGCAGGTGCAGCAGCGCGGCTATCTGCGCTACTGCGCGTTTCGCTCCAGCGACGCGCTGCCGCAGCGCTACAAGTGCCAGCTGACGGATCGCCAGCTGCTGGTCAGCACCGAGTACGGCCGGCCCGGCTTCGGGCGCATGCGCAGCGATGCGCCCCGTGCGATCACCACCGGCAGCAGCGACGGTTCGGAGATCGGCGCGTACGGACCGTACCGCGACGGCGGCCGGCGCGCCAACCTGGACATCGTCTTGCAAGAATACGTTCCCGAAGGGGTCACGCCGCGGGTCGTGTATCGCTCGTGACCGGATGAAGGGCGACCTTTCGCGCGCCGCGTTCGACGTCCACCGGTACACCCGGGTCGTCGCGCAGCAAGGGCGGATCCAGCTCGACGCGGACTGGAACGAGCAGCAGGCGATCGTCGACCATCGCTTGCGCACCGCGCTCGCCGACGTCTTCGGCGGCGGCGAACCGCTGTGCGTCGCGGTCGTGCCGCACGCCGCACCCGGTTTCGGCGTGCACCTCCACGACGGTTACGCGTTCGACGGCACCATGCCGGGCGTCGCACCGGCGACCGATCCCGGCTCGTTCGGCAGCGATGCGCCGTACACGGTCGAGATGTGGCTGCGCGCGGCACCGCTCGCGCCGGGTGCGTCCTCGGCGCGGCGCACGATCGTTTCACGCACGTCGGACGACGCGAACGCGCCGGGCGAGTTTCGCATCGCCCTCGACGCCGACGACCGCGTCGTCTTCGAACGCTGGGAGCTAGCCGCGCAGGCGTCGGCGGTCGCGCTGACCTCGCGCCGGCCACTGACGGCCGGCGCGTTCGCGTTCGTCGCCTGCGTCTTCACCGGCTCGACCGTCGAGCTGTGGATCGACGGCGTGCTCGACTCGCGCGCGAACGCCGGCCCCGGCGCGGCGCACGACGGGCTCGCGCTGCGGATCGGCGACTCGTTCGCCGGCACGCTCGAAGCGGTGCGCGTGTGGAAACGGCGCCGCCACGGGCACGAGATCGTCGCCGCGTACCTCCAGCACGACGTGCGCCATGCCGACGAGAACGACGTGCCGGCGCTGGCGTGGCGCGGCGCCGACGCGGCCGACGCCGCGCACCGCGCGCGCGCCGAACTGTGCGTAAGCCCGGGTCGCGCCTACGCGAACGGCTGGCTGTGCGAGAACGCGCGCCACGCGCCGTTCGCCGACCCGTTGCCCGCGGGAGAGTCGACGCTCTACCTCGACGTGTGGGAGCGCTACGTCAGCGCGTTCGAAGACCCGTCGATCGGCGACGTCGCGCTGGGCGGGATCGACACGACCGGGCGCGCGCAGACGGTCGCGCAGGTCCGTGCCGCGACGCCCGACGCGTTCGGCGCGCTGTGCGCGGACGAGTTCGACCGCGGCGAGATCGCGGTCGGCGTCGGCACCGGAATTCTTCAGGACAACCTGCTGTACCGGTTCGAGGTGCACGCGCCGGGCGGCGCCGCCGACGACCGCGCCGACCCGAACGCCGTCACGGTCGAGCACGTGCGCGCGGCCGACCGCGGGCGCGACCCGCGCGAGCGCACACTGCGGGTCGTCGGCGACGCCGACGTGACCTGGCCCTCCGGTCAGTATCTGCAAGTGCTCGATCCCGCGCCGACGCGCAAGCTGATGCGCGTCGTGTCGTGGAACGCGCCCGACGCCGACGGCAAGCGCACGTTCACGGTCGACGAAGTTCCCGACGGCGTCGCGGGCGAGGTGCGCGTGCGGCCCGTCGCGAGCGTGCTGTGGTCGCGTTCGAACGGGAACGTGGTTTTCGCGCTCGCCGGCTCGCCGGCGGTCGACGAGCGCACGAGCACGATCATCCTCGTCGACGACGCGCGCCGCTCGAACCTGCTCTCGGTCGGCGACGTCGTCGTGATCGCCGACGAGACCGACACGATGGCGTTCCGCTCGGGGTTCGTCTCGACGATTCGCGACATCACGACCAACGTTCCCGGCCGCATCCAGCTCGTCGTCGGCGGGCGCATCGACGGCGTCGGCGAGGGCGCCGTCTTGCGCACGTGGGACGGGATCGTCCCGGCCGATGCGTTCGACCCGAAGCCGCGCCCGGTGGGCGATCTGACGGTGAACTTCGCGCGCGGCGGCATGTACCGCTGCGGCGACTACTGGAACGCGCTGCTGCGGCCCGACGCGGTGGACAACCCGCTGCGCTGGCCGCACGACCAGGACGGCCGCCCGTCGTTCGCGCCGCCGGCCGGCGTGACGCACACGTTCGCGGAGCTGGCGCGCGTGCGCGTCGACGACCACGGCCCGCACATCGAGCACGACCTGCGCCGGCTCGTGCGCTCCGTCGCCGAGCTGGTTCCCGAGCACGCGCCCGCACCGGACGACGACGAGCCGATCGACGTGCAGATCGGCCGCGCCGAGCCGCACGCTCACGACCACACGCACGAGCATGACGAGCCGGACGACGACGAACCGATTTCGGCGATCGTCGTCGAGCGGATCGTCGAACGCGCGGTCGACGCGGAGCTGGTGCTCGCGCGGAGCGCACCGGCCGGCTACGTCGCGACCGGCAGCGTCGTCGAGGCGCGGGTAGGCGATCCGACATGGACGCCGGCGCCCGACGCGCCGGACGGCGGCGCCGCAACCGCGGTCGCGATCGACGGCGTGTTGTACGTGCTCTACGAGCGCGGCTCGCTCTGGCGGCGCGATCCGTCGCATCCGGACAACCCGTGGGAACAGTGCCGCCCGTATGAGGGCGTGCGCCGCGATTACGCGGTGACCGCCGCCGGGGGCTGTTTGTACGTGCTGGGCGGACTCGACCAGCGCGGGCGCCCGAGCGCGCTGGTCGACACGTACGACCCGCGCACCGACACCTGGTCGGACATGACGCCGCGGATGCACGCCGCGCGCGCGCGCTTCGCCGCGGCCGGGAACGACCGCAGCCTGGTCGTCTTCGGCGGGGTCCGGCGCACCTGGTTCGGCTTCCGCTACGTCAGCGAGACCGCCGAGGAGTTCGATCTGACCGACGCGGTCTGGTACCGGCTGCGGCCGATGCCGGACCGCCGCTACGGTAGCGCCGCGGCGTTCGTCGGCGGCGCCGTCTACCTGATCGGCGGGATGCTGACGCACAGCGTCTGGAGCCGGCCACGCACGCCGACCGCGCGTGTCGACCGGCTGCACTTCGGAAGCGGCCGCTGGACGCACCGGCTGCCGCTCCACGAGCCCCGCGCCTACGCGCGCGCCGCCGTCGTCGGCGACGAGGAGATCGTCGTCGCGGGCGGCGCCGACCCCGCGACCGAGGCGGAGCGGATTCGCGTCGGTAGCGGCGAGGTGCGGCGTCTGCCCGCGCCCGGCCGTGAGGCGTTCGGGCTGGCCGCGGTCGACGGGATCGTGTACGCGGTCGCCGGCGAGGGCGGCAGCCGCGACCGGCACGACGTCGCGCGCCTCACGCTCGTGGACCGCATCCGGGTCTACCGGCGCGGCGGGTCGTCCGGCAAGAACAGCGAAGGAACAGCGACCTAGCTGGGGGAGGACGGGACCATGGCTTACGAATCGCTCGAACGGCGCCCCGTGAACGTGCGCCCGAACGGGCTGCCGGCGCAGCTCCAGGCGGGGATCCACGCGATGACCGGCCACGACGTCTCCGGCGTGACCGTGACCCGCAACTCGTCGCTCCCGGCCCAAGTCGGCGCGCTCGCCTACACGCAGGGCACGAACATCCACCTCGGCCCCGGTCAGGACCACCACCTGGCGCACGAAGCCTACCACGTCGTGCAGCAAATGGAGAACCGCGTCCCGGTGACGACGTCCGTGAACGGCGCGCCGGTGAACGACAACCCGTCGCTCGAACACGAAGCCTCCGTGAACGGCGAGAAGGCGAACACGCTCGGCACGCACGCGCTGCAGCGCCTCACGGACGACGACGAAATAAAGAAAACCTAGTCAGCCGCGCGACGAGCCGCCCGAGCGGCTGCGGCGGATAGTCGGTCGGCACCGACCCGACGATCCGCGCGCCCATCTTTTCGAGCGTCGTCACGACGCGATCGTCCTCGGGATCGGGATCGCGCGCGTAGCGGACCGCCAGCACGACGCCGTCGCATGCCGCCGCGCACTGCACCGCAAACGCGTCGTAGAACAGGTCGCACGTGTCGATGATCGTGACCTGATAGATGCGGCGCATCCGCTGGATGAACGCCTGCGTCTTCGCGGGCGGAAGCCCGTCGAGCAACTTGTGGCTGCCGATCGAAACGGCGTCGAGGTTGTCCTCCACGTGGTAGATCGGCAGCTCCGCCGCGTCGACGGTCGTCGGCAGCGGCAGCTCACCCACGCCGAGCGCAGGGCCGACGCCGGGAAACGCGGGATGCGCGTCGACGACGATCGCGCTGAACCCCGCGCGCGCGAACGCCCGCGCGGTTCCGGCCGCGAGCTGCGTCTTGCCGTCGTCGATCTGCGACGACGAGATGGTGACCGCGAACGGAAGCGTCAGCGCCGATTCGAGCGTCGTGCGAACGCTCTCGAATCCGGGATCGGCGCCTTCGCTCACGACTAGCGCTTCGGCTTCAGCGTCGCGATGACCGGCTTGCCGTAGAGCTTGGTGATCGCTTCGAGCGTCAGCAGACGGCGGTCGGCGAGATCGAGCAGCAGCGCGAGGCCGATCGCGAGCAGCGCGAAGACGACGAAGACGAGCAGTCCCAGCAGCGCATCGAGCAGCACCTGCACGTTGGTCGCGTCCGTCGCGCTCGACGCGAGCACGACCGGCCCGACGACCGGAATCGCGCCCTCCTGGGTGAGCGCCGTGTTGAACTGGGTCGAGAGGTTTTGGTAGTCCTTGAGCAGCTCGGCCTTGTGGCGCGCGATCATCACGAGGTACGTCTGCTGGCTCGTCGTGCGGCTGGGGCTCTTCGCGATCTGCTGGTTCACGTTGTCGAGCGCCGTGTTCGCCGCGGTCGCCTGCGCGTTCGCGTCGTCGGCCGACGCCTGCGCCGAATCGGCTGCGTCCTGGGCCGCACGGTACGTCGGGTCGAGCGTGAGCGGAAGCTGTTCGTCGAGCTGCTTCTTGTACGCGGCGAGCTGCTGCTGCTCGGCGGTGACCTTGTGCTGAAGCGCCGTCAGCGCGGGGTAGCCGCTCTTGTACTTCGCCTGCATCGTCGAGAGCTGCGCCTGGTCGGCGGTCAGCTGCGTCTGCATCGCCTTGTACGCCGCGTCGGACTGCGCGTTGGCGTTCTGCGCCGCGGGGACGGCCGCGTTCTGCGCTTGTTTCTTCGCACTGGCGGTCGCGTTCGCCGCGCCGGCCTGCGCGTCGGCCGTCGTGGCCTTCGTCTGCGCGTCGGTCTGCTGCTTCTGGAGGTTCGTCTTCGACGCGTCGGCGTTCGAGGCCGGGAGCAGCACCGCGTCCATCTGCCGCATCTCGCGCTGGCGCAGTTCTTTCTGATCGGCCAGGAAGAGGTTGTAGTGCTCGTACGCGGCGATCGTCTGGGTGTGACACGCGCCGGCGAGGTTGGTCGCGAGGCCGGTCGCGAGCTGCATCGCGTCGGCTTCGGTCGTCGCGACGTAGTGGATTTGCACCGCGTCGGTTCCGACCGGCGTCGTGCTGACGCGCCACGCCTGCGCACCCTTCGTCGCCCCGACGACCGCGTCGCTCTTCGCGACGGTCGGAACCGCGGTCGCCGCGCACGGCATGCTGACGCCGGTGACGACGTACGTGCCGACCTGCACGCTCGCGGTCGCGAGAAACGCCGGCGGAACGAGGTTGAACTTCCCGACGCCGACCGCGATGCCGAGCACGAGCCCGAGCGCCGCGACGAGCAGTGCCGCGAACCAGTGCTTCGCGAGTGCGGTCTGCACCGCGGCGATTGCGTTCTTCATATCTTGGGCAGCTTGACGCCGGCTTTTTTGAGGATGAGCAGGATCGCGGCGAACATCACCTTCGGATCGACCGGCGGCTTCGCGGTCGGAACGGAAACGGTGTCGCCGTCACCGAGCACCGGATTCTGCGTCGTATCGCCGTTCGCGAGCAGCGTGATGTTGTAGAGCCTGCCGGCACTCGTCGCATCACTCCCGGCCGGAATCACGCGAATGTTCCCGAGATCGCCGTCCTTCCCCGGCCCGCCCGCGGCCTGCAGCGCGCTGACCAGCGTCTGATCGCCCTTGAGCACGATCGGTCCCGACTTCTTGACGTTGCCGAGCACGATCACGTTCGCAATCCGCCCCACCATCAGCTGATCTCCGGACTGCCCCGGACACGCCAGCGCAACGCCGCCGACGCTCGTGTACGACGACGCGCCGCCACGCGTAAGCCGAATCATCTGCGTGTCCGCATCGTCGCTGGTCTGCACTTGCTGCAGCGCGTCACCGAGCGGCTCCGTCGGCCCGAGATAGGCGGTCGCCGACGCCTTCACCGCGCCCGTCACAGCGACGACGACGGGCTTCGTCGGAATCGCAATCAAATCGCCCGAAGCGAGCGCCGGTCCCGGCTGCCCAGCCGCATTCATCGCGAGCACATCATACGGTCCCAGCGGCGCACCACCACGCACGATCGAAACGCGCGTCAAATCGCCGCTACTCGACACCTTTGCCGCGGTGAGCGCCATCGCGAGCGTCTCGCCCGGCTTGAGCGCGACGTCCCCAGTCGCCGCGCCACTGAGGTACGCGGTATTGCTCTCGCTCACCAGCGTAACAGTGACCGACGGACTGACGAGCGCGGCCGAAAGCGCCGTCTGAATCGCCGACGCGACCTGACTGATGTTCAACCCCTTCACGCTGATGTTTCCGGCAACCGGAACCACGATCGCAAGATCGCTCGTCACCGTGACGTTCCCCGACAGGTCCTTGTTGTCGAACACCGTGACGGCGATCGTGTCGCCCGGGTGAAGAAACCCCGGACTCGGCGAAGGCGACGGCGACGAATGACCCGAGGCCGCCGATGGCTGCCCTGAGGTCGCCGATGCGTGCACCGCCGCGGCGGGGGGAGCCGGTGTAGCCGTGGGGGCCGGCGCCGACGAGGCCGTCGGCGCGGCGGGACACGCCGGCGTCCGCGCAGCCGTTGGAGGCGGTGCTGGAGCACCCTTATGGCTAGCCGACCAAGCCGGAAGCGGCCCAGCCGCCCCCGCGGCGATTGCCCCGACAAGCACGGCAGCAACAAACCGGGCTGGCCGTCTAGGCCGCCCTGCGCTCACCCAATCCCCGGAACCACCCTCGTTCGCCAGAAAAATCGCCCCGACCAAGAAGCGGAGAAGAGCCAGTGCCAAACCCGCACGAGCCTCGCCTCATGGTACGGCACCCGACAACCCCGGATCAAGCGGCGGGCAGGGATTCCGCTCTGACAGAATCCGGCAGCGGGATGAGGGACTTCGTCAGCGCGCCGCTCCAACCGTCACCCGAGCGTCTGGACTCCCCGGCGCTCAGCGCCGGAGAACCACCGCTCCCGGCCTCCTTCCGCCTGCGCGATGAGACCCTCGTGGTGCGCGAGGTCCTGCGCACCTGGCGCTCGACGACAACCGATCGCGGCGACACCTACCTCGCGCGCCACTGGTACGAAGTCCGCACCGCCGACGAACGAACCGCCGTGATCTATTTCGACCGCAAAGCCACCCGCGGCAAGCCGCGCTGGTGGCTGTACACGATCGGCCCGGCGTGAACCAAACCCGCAGTGGCCGAAGCCACTGCTGTACACTGGAGTATAAATGGAGTATTATTGGAGCATATGGCCCGCCTCGCCCGAAGCCGACTCCAGATCGAGCTTGCGCCACAGCATCAGCGCCTCTTGCGCATGCTCGGCGAGCGCATGGGCAGCGGCGGCGATGCAGAAACGACGCGCCGTGTGTTCGACGTCGTCGAGAACATCGCCGACCGCATCAGTCACGGATTCAAGATCGTTGTCGTGCCAAGCGAGGACGAGCATCCCGACGCGGTTCCGGAATTAACACGTGCGCTTCGGCCGGAGCTGAACTACACCTACCTCGTTCTTCGTCCCCACGCGTGGCGTCGACAGTTATCGTTCAAGGGACGGCGGTTGACGGTGGGGCAGTTCCTAGGCCGCATGCGCACGGAGGGATGGACTCCAGAGCGCACAGCGCTGGATTTCGACCTCCCGGTCGAGGCGGCATACGAGGCGATCGAATACGGTGAACGCTACGCGTCGCTCATCGCAGCCGAGGATGCGGAAGACGCGCGCGCGGCGAAAGAGGTCATGCATGCGGGTGCTACTCGACGAGTGCATCGGCGGTCGAGTCCTGCGTGATGCGTTGAGAGCGGCCGGCCACGATGTAGTGAGATCGGTCGATAAATTAGGCGGCGGGGTCGATGACCACGCCGTCTTTGTTTATTCGTGCATGCATAACCGTATCGTGATGACCTACAATAACATCGACTTCAGGCGGTTAGGAGAAGCGACGCCAGGACACCCAGGCTTGTTGCTCGTCTATCGCGACAACAAGCAGGCCGATATGAACGTCGCCGAGATCGTCAAGGCGCTCGCGAATGTCGAGCACATCTATCCTGACGGCATCGCCGGTGAGACGATCGTCCTCAACGCTTTCCGCTGGTAGGAGCACCGATGCTTGCGTCAGTGGCTCCCGTATCGCTCGTGGTCGATGACGGCGGCCAGAGGGAGGCGGTTTTCCCAGCCGGCTCGGACGAGGTCGGGTTCGGTGGCGAAGGTGTGGACGTAGCCGATGCAGAGGTAGGCGACGACGGTGAGGTGGTCGGGGATCGTGAGGATGCGACGCAGGGCGTGCGGATCGACGATGCTGACCCAGCCGACGCCCAGGCCCTCGACGCGGGCGGCAAGCCAGAGGTTCTGGATCGCGCAGACGGTCGAGTAGCGGACGGTCTCGGGCATCGTCTGGCGGCCGAGGCCGTGGCCGCGTTCGGGGTCGTCGTCGCAGACGACGCAGAGGTTGACCGGCGCTTCGAGGATGCCTTGCAAACGCAGGCTGCGGTAGCGCTCGGCGCGTTCGCCTTCGTAAGCGCGTGCGGCGGCGGTGTTCGCTTCGTCGAATGCGGCGCGTACGTCGCGGCGCGTCGCAAGGTCGCGGACGACGATGAAGCGCCACGGCTGCGAGAGGCCGACCGACGGAGCTTGGTGCGCCGCTTCGAGAACGCGCAGCAGGACGTCTTCGGGGACGTCGTCGCTGCTGAAGTCGGCGCGCACGTCGCGCCGTGCGCGGATTGCACGGTAGACGGCGGCGCGTTCTTCGGGGGAGAAGTCGGAGGTCATGTCGCGCGTCACCACGCGCGCGACCACGGCGGGCCGGGATGCGCGTCGTCGCGCAATCGCGCGTCGACGCCCGCGCGCGCTTCGACGACGCGCGCGCACAGCCACAGTACGTCGCTGAGCCGGTTGAGGTATTCGAGCACCGTCGGCTGCACGAGTCCGCCGCCGGTCACGTAGCGCACCGCGGCGCGTTCGGCGCGGCGGCAGATCGTGCGCGCGACGTCGAACGCGGCGGAACCGCGGTATTCGCCGGGGATCGACCAGTCACGCAGGATGCCGGGTTCGGCTTCGAAGCGTTCGACGAGTGCATCGAGGCGGCCGACCATCTCCTTGGTGATCTCGGGAACCGGCTTCTTCGACTCGGGTTTGGTCGAGATCGCCGAGCCGACGGCGAACAGCTCGCGCTGAATCGCGCGTACGTCCGCGTTGAGCGCGGCGTCGTCGCACAGCGTCCGGGCGAGTCCGACCATCGTGTTCAGCTCGTCGACCGCGCCGTATGCCTCGACGCGCGCGTCGGCTTTCGAGATCGTCTGCCCGCCGCCGAGCCGCGTCTCGCCCTTGTCGCCGTGCCGGGTCGAGATCGACGACTGTTTGCGGACCGGCGCATCGTGCTGTTCGCTCATGGAGCAGTGTGCTTCCCGCCGTGCCTTCTGCCTTCCCGGGAGCCCGCCCGCGTGTCACGGCGTGCTGACGGGCGAATCCCCGCGTGCGCGGAGCGCCGCATTCGGGTCGACGTCGTGCGCGCGCGCGATAAGTGCGGTGGCGCGGGCGTCGTCGTGCCGCTCGCGCGCGACCCGCGCGGCGTCGAGCAGATAGGTGGTGTTCAGCGGCGCGAGGTCGACGGCGTTCGCGAGGTCTGCGTCGGCCTCGGTGAGATCGTGCAAGCGTGCGGCGAGACGGCCC
>JAFAMK010000042.1 GCA_019233415.1 Vulcanimicrobiota bacterium | reverse complement strand
AAGACCGACTCGATGTAGCGCCGCACGATGCCGAGAAACGACGCGTCGCCTTCGGTGAACGGCTGCTGCGTGTCGATCAGGTAGAGCACCGCGTCGGCGCCGGGCAGATACGAGAGCGTCGCGCGCCGGTGGGCGGGGTTGATCGAGGCGAGCCCCGGCGTGTCGGCGACGATGAAGCCGCCGCGCAGGAACGCCGAGTCGACCGCGACGCGCACCAGCACCGGCGCGCCGGAGTCCTCAGCGTCGGTCGCGTCGTGCAGCTTTGCCTCCTCGCCGACCGCGACGAAGCGCGACAGCCGCCCGAGCGGGACGCGTTCCTCGCGGCCGTTCGCGTAGACCGCGGTCGCCGACTCGTCGGCCGCGTATTCCAGTTCGGTGATCGTCGCGGTCGACGGGTTGATGTCGGTCGCGAGCAGGCCTGCGATGCGTTTGCCGCCCGGGCGTTCCTCGAACGCGACCTTTTCCAACAGCGCGTTGAGCAGGAACGACTTCCCGCTCGAGAACTCGCCGACGACCGCGAGAACGAAGCGGCCGTCGCGCAGCCGCGTCACCGTGCGCGCGAGCGACTCCGCGTCCTTCGACAGGCTCAGGACCGTCGCTTCGTGCCAGCGCGCCGCCTCGCCGCCGACGAGCGCGCGCAGTTCGTCGAGCCAGGTCGCGACGTCGTCGCGTGCGGCGCGGTAGCGTTCGAGGGGGTCGTTCACGAAGGCGCGCTACGCGCTGATGACCGCGAGCGCCTCGTCACGACCTTTCTCCATCAGCGCGCGCGTGTCGCCTTCGACATTGAGCCGCAGCAGGGGCTCCGTGTTCGACTTGCGCACGTTGAGCCACCAGTCGGGATACTCGACCGTCACGCCGTCGAGGTGGTCGATCTTGCCGTCTTTGAAGCGCTCCTCGATGTGGTGCATCTTCTGGTCGGCGTCGGCGACGGTCGTGTTGATCTCGCCCGAGCGGAAGCGCGTGTTGTACGGCGCGATCGCCTGCGTGACGGGACCGTCGATCTCGCTGAACAAATCCAGGCACTGCAGCAGCGCGATCATCCCGGAGTCGGCGAACCAGTTCTCGCGGAAGTAAAAGTGCCCGCTGTGCTCGCCGCCGAACGGGATGTTCTCCTCGCGCATCTGCGGCTTGATCAGCGAATGGCCGACCTGCGAGCGCACCGGAGTCCCGCCGTGCTGCACGATCGCCTCGGGGACGCTGCGCGAGCAGATCAGGTTGTAGAGGATCTTCGAGCCCGGGTATTTCTTGAGCGTCGCGACGCCGACCGCCGCGGTCACGATGCTCCCGTCGGGAAAACCGCCCTGCTCGTCGACGATGAACATGCGGTCGGCGTCGCCGTCGAACGCGGCGCCGAGGTCGCACGTGTGGTCGAGCACGGCCTTGCGCAGGGCGAGCTTGTTCTCGTCCTCGATCGGCGAGGCCGGATGGTTCGGAAACGTCCCGTCCAGCTCGAAAAAGAGCGGGATTACTTTTACTTGTGGGAGGTACTTGAAGACGTACGGCACGGTCAGCCCGGCCATCCCGTTCCCCGCGTCGATCGCGATCGTGTACGGCTTGATCTTCGCCGGATCGCGCACGAACGACACGCAGTGCTTGCCGAAGTCGTCCAGGATCTCGCGCGACGCGACTTCGCCCTTGCGCGACGGTTCTGAGAACGCGCCGGAGACCGCGAGGTCGCGCACGTCGGCGAGCCCCGTGTCGAGCGAGATCGCCTGCGCCTGTTCGCGGCAGAACTTCAGCCCGTTGTACTGCGCGGGGTTGTGCGAGGCCGTGATCATCACGCCGCCGTCGAACCCGTAGTGGCCGACCGCGAAGTAGAGCGCGTCGGTCGAGATCAAGCCGATGTGCGTCACGTTCGCGCCGCCGTCGACGGCACCGCGCGTCAGCGCGTCGAGCAGCGCTTCGCCCGACGGGCGCATGTCACGGCCGATGCAGATGTTGGTGCGACCGAGCGCCTGAACGAACGCGCGTCCGATCAGGTACGCGACGTCCGGGGTCAGCTGGGTTCCGACGATCCCGCGGACGTCGTAGCTCTTGAAGATCGACGTGTCGAACGCGTTGGGCATGGCGGGCGGCCTTTCGGAAGGGGCGCGGGCAGGACCTACGGGCTGAACTAAACGGTGCCTCATGCGGGCACCGTACCCCGTGTGCGCTATCCCTGTCATCCTGAGCTTGTCGAAGGACGATGAGCTCGTCGAAGGACGAAGCGGGGTTCTCGTTGGTGGAAACCGTTATCGCGACGGCGCTGTTCGCGCTCGTCGCGCTTGGCGCGTTCGAAGCGGTCCGGCAGCTCGCCGCGGCGACGCGCCAGCTCGCCGCGCGCCATCGCGGATACGTTGCGCTGGAGCGACTTACGTCGCAGTGGCGCGCCGAGGCGCGCAGCGCAACGGCGATCTGGGCTGGCTCGCCCAGCGCCGGCGGTGCGCACGACGACTGCGTGCAAGTGGACTTCTACGCCGCCGATGCCGCCGGCCCGTCGTTCTGGAGCTACCGCAGCTTTCCCAACCACGGAGCGGCCGAATCCGTCCCCGGCGACGCGCTCGAACGGCTCGCGGGACGCGCGCCGCTCGCGCCGTGCGACCCGTCGCTGCACGGTGCGATCGTGCTGAGCGGTCAGACCGCGCCGCTGGCGATCACGACGACCGCGCCCGAACGGCTCGCCACGCACACCGACCCGTATACCGCGCAGCCGGATTCACCGTTCGTCGCGGCGAGCGTCCCCGCGACGACCCCGATCCCGCTCGGTGTGCTCGACGCGCACGGCGCCGACGTGCGCGGCGGAAACACGCTCGTCGAGCTGCGCGTCGAAACGGCGGACGCCGCACGCACCGTCGACCTGGTCCCGGGCGTCTTTCCGAACGGGTTCACCGAGGTGCTGCGCTACACGTGCAGCGCGCGCTGCGACGTCGGCCACGACACCGCCGCGCCGAAGACGTTGACGACGTGCGCGCTGACGTGGAATCCGGGCTGGAGCACGCGCATCGCGTGGAGCGACTACGTGACGAACGCCGACGGAACGCTGTCGTTCCCGAGCGGCTGGTTCGTCGCGGGAACGTTCATCTTCACGTACACGGGAACGCGCGCCGACGGCGGGATCGACTCGCTTCCCAAGCCATATGCCGCGACGAACTGGGACGTCGCGCGCGACTACGCCGCGTTTCCGCCCGACCGTCCGGCAGCCGATGGCTCGAGCGCGGGGAGCTTCGCGCCGTGGGACATGCACGGCGATCCGTCGAGTTGGCTCGACGCGTTCGCGCCGTACCTCGCCGCCGGCGAAGCGGCGCCGATTGCGGCCGAACGTGCGCGCTGCGACGCGGTGCGGCTACAAGGAACGAGCGGTGGATTCTATGCGAACGGCTGAGCGCGGCTTCACGCTGCTCGAAGTGCTGGTCTGCGTCGCGCTCCTCGCGGTCGCGGGCGCGGCGTCGCTCGGCGCACTCGCTGCGGTCGCGCGCACGTCGGCGGCGCCGAGCGCGCGCGACGCCGCGCTGTCGGTCGCGACGAACGCGCTCGTGCGCGCGCGTGCCGCCGTCGCCTACGCGTCCTCGCCGACGCAGGACGGCAGCACGCTGCTCGACGACCGCTCGTGGGCGCTCGTGCCGGGTGCGAGCACGTACGTCGCCGGCGCGGAGCTGCGCGCGAGCGCGCCGTGCCGGCGCACCGCGCCGCTCGCGCTGCGGCTGCCCGTCGCGGTGACGTACGATGCGCCGAACGAACGGCTCACCGTCGCGGTCACGTATCCGCGCGATCCGTGCCGCGTCGGCGATGGCGGCGCGATCCCACCCGACGACGCGGCGACCGTCACGCTCGCCGAGACGCTGCCGCCGTCCGTCTATCCGCCGGGGCAGCCACTGCACCGCGACGTCGCGACGCCGGCGAGGATGTGAGGTGCTCGGTGCCACGCTCTGGCTCGTCGTCGTCCTCGGCGTGCTCGCGACCGTCGCGCTCGACACGGTGGCGGGCTTCGGTCGCGCCGCCGTTCACGCCGCCGCGGAGCACGCACTCGGCGCGGCGCTCGACGACGGGCTCGCGGACTTTCAGGCGCGGCTGCGCGCCGCGATGGCGGCCGATCCGTCGCCGGCGAGCGGCTACGCGAACGCGCTCGGCACGCTGCCGAACCCGCTCACCGCCAGCACCGAAGTCGACGCGCCGAACGGTGCGCGGCTTACGGTCGCGTACACGGTCACCGCGACGACGCTCGCGCCGCCGGCATGCCCGCCCGATCCGCCGTCGGCCGGCGCCGACGCGGTCGTGTGGCTGCAGTGTTCGAGCGCGGTCGGCGAGTCACGGCTCTCACTGCGCGTCGACGCGCGCGTGCTGGATCCGGGCGGCGCGGTGCTCGCGCAGCGCGCGCAGTACGCGACGCTGCGGCTCTTCGGCGAGCCGCCGTACGGCGCGCTCGTCGGACGCGAGGACGCGAGCGCAGCCGCGGAGCCGCCCGACGCGCTCACCGCGCCGGCGCACGAGGGCGACCTCGGCGGCGCGGCGGTTGGGACACTGATCCACGTTCGCTACGAGTGCCACGACGGCGCCGGAAGCTGCGCGAACGCCGCACCACCCGACCCCGACGCTGCGCTCGTCCCCGGCGTACCGTGGTCGAACGGAAACCGTTCCGTTCCTTGACGATGACGACGTCGCTACGCGGGGCGTTCCTGCGGGACCGCGGCGAGGAATGGTTCGAGCGCGGCGTCGACCGCCAGCGGTTCTTCCTCGTGCGGGAGCGCGCCGCTGTCGGCGAACGTCGTCAGGCGCGCGTCGCGGGCCAGGCGCATGAACTCGTCGGCGTTCGAGCGCGGGTTGTTCGGCGGAGCCTTCTGGCCCCACAGCACCAACAGCGGGACGCTGAGGAACGGGAGGTCGCGCGCGACGTCGCAGTCGAGCGCGCCGCCGAGGAGCGCCGCCGGGACGTAGCGCGCGCCGGGCTGGTGCGTGACCGCGTAGTAGTGTTCGACGATCTCGTCGGTGACGTGGTCGGGCGCGCCGTAGAGCCGGTGCTCCAGAAACTGCCGGATCGATGCTTTGGTCGCGATCGCGTTGAACGCCGCCTCGCCGAGGACCGGCACGCGGAGGAATGCGGTCAGCGCCGTTCCGGTTCCGGTCGGACCGTGGTCGTGCGCCCCGAGCAAACCAGTCGGTGAGATGACGGCGAGCCGCTCGATCCGCACGTTCGCGCGCGTCGCGGCGCAAATCGCGAAGGCGGCGCCGAGCGACGACGCGATCACTGCTGCCGGTTCGGAGACAAACGTGGCGAGCGCGTCGGCGATCTGTTCGACGAAGAGCTCCGCGCTGTACGCAACGTTCGGTTTGTCGGAAAGACCGCAGCCCAGCAAGTCGAGCGCGACGACACGGTGGCGGCGCGCGAGGAGCGGGAAGAGCTTGCGGAACTCGTACGACGACGCGCCGGTGTGGAGTCCGTGGACGAGCAGAACCGGCGGTCCGTCGCCCGCTTCGGTGACGAAGACGTCCCGGCCACGCCACGTCCAGGGGCGGCGCGTGCCGCCGAGGATGTTCGTGGGGAGTGGGGCGTTGCGGAGGGCGCGGTTCGTCGCGGCAAGCGCGCCGGTGACGCCTGCGCCGGCGACGAGCGGTCGAACGAGTTTCTTCACGGTGTCCTTATGGAAGGAAACGGCGACCGAGTGCCCTTCGTTGCAGCGCGGCCATATGGCCGAGCGGACCCGCCCGCCGTTCACAGCGTACCCACAAGGACAGCGCCCGGCCGCCGTCGCAAGGCCGCGCTGTGGTCGCCCGCGTGCTCGGCGCGCTGTCCGTGCTCGCCGCGCTGAGTGTTCCCGCTCTCGCCTCGCCGTGCGGCGTCCCCGTCGGGCGTGCGGTCATCCTCAAGTCGAGCGACATCGACCCCGACGTCTTCGTCTGGGACGCGCGCCAGCGGGTCGTCGACTACGCCGGAGGCTACTGGCGCGACACGCACGAGGTCATCGCGCACACGATCCTCGCCAAACCCGGGACGCGCGCCGTCATCGTGCAGTGCAGCGCCGGGCTCGTGAAGAGCCGCTCCTCGGCCGACGCGCGCGACGCGATCGGCGTGCGCCTCCTGAACGGTCCGAACCGCGGCCGCTACGGCTGGGTCACCTCGGACGACATTCACGCGATCGCGCAGCGCTGAACGCGGCGGGGGGCCTCGCCACTCGGTGAACGCATCGCGGCGAGCGTGTTGCAAAGTGACAATGGCGCGGCGCCCGGCATCGGGTACGATCTCGGCATGGAAATCGCCGCCTCGCTGATCGCCTTCGCCGCCCTGGTCGTCTCGTGGTTCGTGCTGCCCGCATCGCCGCGCCAGGCGGCGCCGCACGTGACGGGCGAGCTCATCCCCGAAGCGGCCTGACACGACGCGCGCGGCGGACCGCGCCGTCTTCGCAAAGCCGCGCGGCATATCGCCGTGCGGCTTTTTCATATGTCGAACGCGACGACTGGACGTTTGACGAAATCCCCAATGCGGTGACGCGCGGCGTTTCGTAGACTGTGTCATCTATGGACAAGATCAGCGCCGGCGACACCGCCTGGGTACTCGCATCCGCCGCCCTCGTCATGCTGATGACGCCGGGACTCGGCTTCTTCTACGGCGGCCTCGTCCGCCGCAAGAACGTGCTCTCGACCGTCATGCACAGCTTCTTCATTCTGTGCTTGATCAGCGTGCAATGGGTGCTGTGGGGCTATTCGCTCGCCTTCGGCCCCGATTTCAAAGGCTGGGGAATCATCGGCGATCTCTCGTGGATCGGCCTGAACGGCGTCACGCTTGCGCCCGACAAAGACTACGCCGCGACGATCCCCCATCAGGCGTACATGGCGTTTCAAATGATGTTCGCGATTATTACGCCGGCGCTCATCAGCGGCGCGTTCGCCGAGCGCAAGCGCTTCAAGGCGTTCGTGCTGTTCAGCCTTCTGTGGGCGACGTTCGTGTACGACCCGCTCGCGCACTGGGTTTGGGGACATGGCGGGTGGCTGAGCAACCTCGGCGCGCTGGACTTCGCGGGCGGCACGGTCGTCCACATCTCGTCCGGCGTGTCGGCGCTGGTCGCGGCGTGGGTCCTCGGCAAGCGCATCACGCACAAGCCGGGTGAAGAGGTCGAGCCGCACGACATTCCGATGGTCGTCCTCGGCTGCGCGCTGCTGTGGTTCGGCTGGTTCGGCTTCAACGCGGGCAGCGCGCTCGCGGCGAACGGTCTGGCGACGAGCGCGTTCGTCAACACGAACACCGCCGCCGCGATGGCCGCGCTGACGTGGATGACGATCTCGTGGATGCACAAGGGTGTGCCGAGCGTCGTCGGCGCGACGGCCGGTGCGGTCGCCGGACTCGTCGCGATCACGCCGGCCGCGGGCTACGTGACCCCTGCGGCGTCGATCCTGATCGGCCTCGTCGTCTCGCTGGTGTGCTACGGCGCGGTGCAGCTGCGCGACCGGATGAACGTCGACGACGCGCTCGACGTGTGGGCGGTCCACGGCGTCGGCGGAACCGTCGGCGCGATCTGCACCGGCCTCTTCGCGACGACCGTCATCAATTCGGGCGCGGCGAACGGCCTGTTCTACGGCAATCCCAAGCAGCTGCTCATCCAAGTCATCGCGGTCGGCGCGTCGTGGGTGTTCAGCGGCGTGATGACCTTCGTCATCCTGAAGGTCGTGAACGTCTTCGTCCCGCTGCGCGTGTCGGAGAAGGAAGAAGCGATGGGGCTCGACCTCTCGCAGCACTCCGAGATCGCCTACAGCCCATCGTAGTGCGAACCGTCATCGCTGCCCTGGCCGCAGCATGCGCTCTCGGAAGCGTTCCGGCGCTGGCGCAAACGACCCCGACACCCGCGCCGAGCGCGTCTCCCTCACCGTCACCGTCACCGAGTCCGACGCCGCGCGCATGGCAGGCGTCGGGCTTCGCGGCGGCGTCGTACCAACTGTCGTCGCACCCGGGCGGAAGCGGGTTCGCATTCGCGAACGGTGCCGCGTCGCGCGTGTTCGACACGGCCGACCGTCAGCCGATGCTCAACGCCGTCAACGTGCAGCTCGTCAAGAGCGGCACGTTCGGCGGGAAGCTCGAGCTGACGGCGGGCTCGAACGCCGACGTCATCGCGTCGTTCCCGACCGCGAACAACGATTCGTTCGACGTCACGCAGGCGTATCTGCAATATGCGACCGGGCCGTTCACGCTGATCGCCGGCAAGTTCGAGACGCTCGCCGGCGCCGAGGTGATCGAAGACCCGTCGAACACGCAGGTCTCGCGCTCGATCCTGTTCGGCTATGCCGTGCCGTTCACGCACACCGGCGCGCGGCTCTCGTACGCGCCGAGCGCGCTGTTCACCGTCAACGCCGGGATCAACAACGGCTGGGACAACACGAAGGGCAACGGCACCGGCGGGAAGACCGGCGAATTCGGCCTCGCCTACAACGGCGCCGTCGTGTCGCTGACCGCGCAGAGCTACTTCGGCACCGAGCGGATCAGCAACGCGGCCTGGGCCAGCGCGGCAGGCTCACCGGCCGGTCACCGCTCGCTGGTCGACGTCGTCGGGACCTACCACGTCAATCCGAAGCTGACGCTGCAAGGGAACTTCGACACCGGCCGTCAGGAGAACACGCCGCTCGTCAACGGCGCGGGTGCGGTGACCGCGTCGTCCGGGACCGCGACGTGGAACGGAGTCGCGGGCTATGCGACGTACCAGCTCACGCCGAAGTTCAGCGCGTCGGTGCGCGCCGAGACGTTCAGCGACGGCGGCGGCTACCGCACCGGGTACGACCAGCGCTGGCGCGAGACGACGCTGACGTTCGCGTACGCGCCGTCGGCGCCGGTCCTGTTCCGAATCGAAGGCCGCGCCGACGATTCGAACCAGGCCGTCTGGTTCGATTCGGCGGGAATCCTGCGCAACACCCTGCAGAGCGTCGCCGCACAAGTCCTGGTGAAGTTCTAGGTCGAGCCGGGTCGCGCGTTCGAGGAGCTACCAGCGGGTCGGCGAACGCGCCGAGTGACGCTTGCGACGGGAACCCGGTGTAAATCCGGGGCGGTCGCGCCACTGTGAGCGGGGAGCCGCCGATACGCCACTGGTCTCGCGACTGGGAAGGCCTCGGCACGAAGGCGACGATCCGCGAGTCAGGACACCGGGCGAGCGTATTTCGCCGCTCGCTGCCTCGCGCCAGGGTACGCCGTGTTCCAAACCGCCACCGTGTCGTTCGCCGTTCCGTGCCGTTGACTTCGCGGCGCGGTGTCGGCGTATTGCTGCTGTGCGCTGCGCTCGTCGCATCGCTCGCGGTCGGCCTCGGCGTCGGCGCGGTCGCGCTCGACCCGCGCACGGTCCTCGCCGCGCTCGCGCACCCGCACGGCACCGATGCGGCGAGCGTCCTCGTCTGGACGCTGCGGCTCCCGCGCGTGCTGAGCGGGACGCTGGTCGGCGCGGCGCTCGCGCTGAGCGGGACGATGCTGCAGGGAATGCTGCGCAATCCGCTCGGCGATCCGTATCTGACCGGCGGCAGCGCGGGCGCGGCGCTGACGATCGCGGTGGCGATCGCGCTCGGTGTCCCGCCGCCGGCGTACGCGGCGCTCGCGTTCGCGGCCGCGCTCGGCACGACGGTCGGCGTCGCCTCGCTGGCGCGCAGCGGGCGCGGCCTCTCGCCCGAGCGGCTGATCCTCGCAGGCGTCGCGGTCTCGTCGCTGTTCGCGGGGCTGACGACGCTCGTCATCATGCTCGCGCCGAACACGACGATCTCGCTGACGATCCTCGCCTGGCTCGGCGGATCGCTGGCGGGCCACGGCTGGCGCGACGTCGGCTGGGCAGCGCTGTACGCGGCCGGCGGCGCGCTCGTCGCCGCATCGGTCGTCCCCGCGCTGAACGCGATTCGCCTGGGCGACGTACGCGCGCGCGCGCTCGGCGTCGACCTCGACCGTACACGCTGGCTCGTGCTGATCGCGTCGTCGCTCCTCACCGCGGCGGCGGTGAGCGTCAGCGGCGTCATCGGGTTCGTCGGCTTGATCGTGCCGCACGCGGTGCGCGCGCTCGTCGGCGCCGACACGCGGTGGAGCGTGCCGGCGAGCCTACCCGCCGGCGCCTGCATGGTCGTCCTCGCCGACACGGTCGCGCGAACCGCCGCGCCGCCGATCGAACTCCCGCTAGGCGTGCTGCTCTCGGTCGTCGGCGTTCCGGTGTTCGTGATGATCGCGTTCCGCAGGTCCACCGCGTGATCGACGCGCGCGGGCTCGTTCTCGGCTACCGTGAACGCGTGGTGCTGCGCGACGTGACGTTCGCACTGCACGCGCACGAATTGGTCGCGATCGTCGGCCCGAACGGTTCGGGCAAGTCGACGCTGCTGCGCGCGCTCGGCGGCACGCTCACGCCGCAGGCCGGCAGCGTCGCGATCGACGGAACGCCGTCGCACGCGCTCGACGGCGACGAGCGCGCGCGCCGCGTCGCGTTCGTTCCCGCCGAAGAACATGCCGACGACGACGTCCTCGTGCGCGAAGCGGTCGAACTCGGCCGGTTCCCGCACCGCCCGTGGTGGCAGTGGGGTGCGCAGCCGGAAGACACGCCGCTCGTCGATGCCGCGCTCGCACGTCTGTACCTGGAACCGTTCGCAGAGCGCCGCATCGCGACGCTTTCGAGCGGCGAGCGCCAGCGCGTCTGGCTCGCCGCCGCGCTCGCGCAGGGCGCGCCGACGCTCCTCCTCGACGAGCCGACGAGCCATCTCGACCTCGCCGGCGCGTACGCGGCACTCGACACGCTGCACGCGCTCGCGGAAGACGGCGCCGCGATTGCCGTCGTCTTGCACGACCTCAACCTCGCGGGCTCGTCCGCGGACCGCCTCGTCCTCGTCGGCGACGGCACCGTTCTTGCCGACGGCCCCGTCAGCGACGTCTTCCGCAGCGACCTCCTCACCCGCGCGTACGGCGCAGAAATCGCCGTGCACCACACCAACGACGGCGCGCTCGTCGCCGTCCCCAGCCGCCGCACCCGCGGAGAACGGCGATGAGAGCGCGGGCACTCATGGTGCTCGGGACGGCCTCGAATGCGGGGAAGTCGATCACCGTCGCGGCGCTGTGCCGCATCTTCGCCGACCGCGGCGTCAACGTCGTGCCGTTCAAAGCGCAGAACATGTCGCTCAACGCCGCGGTCACGCCGGACGGTCGCGAGATCGGCCGCGCGCAGGCGGTGCAGGCGGAGGCCGCGCGCCGTCCGGCTGAAGTCGAGATGAACCCCGTGTTGCTGAAGCCGTCGAGCGACCGTCGCTCGCAAGTGATCCTCGAAGGCGTGATCTGGGACGACGTTGACGCGTGGGACTACCACCGCCGCCGCACGGCCGAACTCTTCCCGCGCATCGTCGCCGCGTACGAACGCCTCGCCGCGCGCTGCGACCTCGTCATCCTCGAAGGCGCAGGCTCGCCGGCCGAGATCAACCTCAAAGACCGCGACGTCGTCAACCTGCGCATGGCGCAAGCCGCCGACGCACCGTGCCTGCTGGTCGCCGACATCGACCGCGGCGGCGCGTTCGCCGCACTCGCCGGCACGCTCGCCCTCCTCGAACCGCACGAGCGCGAACGCATCGCCGCCTTCGCGATCACCAAATTCCGCGGCGACCGCGATCTCCTCACCCCAGGGATCGTCGAAATGGAACGCCGCCTCGGCATCCCCTGCGCCGGCGTCGTCCCCTGGATTCCCGACCTCGGCATCGACGAAGAAGACGGCTACGCGCTGCCGCCCACCTTGCGTGCGTGGCCCGACGAACACGGCCCCGCCCGCCGCCTGCGCGTCGCGGTGATCGATGCGCCGTTCTTCGCGAACGAAACCGACGCCGACGCGCTCGCCGCCGAACCGTCCGTCATCGTCCGCCGCATCGCGACGCCCGACGGTCTCTTCGCTGCCGACGTCGTCGTAATCCCCGGCAGCAAAGAGACGGCAGCCGACCTGCGCTGGATACGCGAACACAACATCGACCGCGCAATCCTCGCACACGCCGCAGCCGGACGCCCAACGATCGGCATCTGCGGCGGCATGCAAATGCTGGGCCACCGCATCGACGACCCGCACGGCATCGAAAGCGGCGGCACGATCGAAGGCCTCGGCCTCCTGCCGCTGACAACGACGCTCGCTTCGAGAAAAACAACGCGCCGTGTCCACGGTGAAGTCAGCGCGCCGCACCTGTTCGGCCAGCCGCTCACCCACACGACGTTCGACGGCTACGAAATCCACGTCGGCATCTCGCAACGTGAGGAGGCCGCCTCCACACCATTCGCCCTGCTGTGCGCCGCGCCGCCCTTCGACAAGCTCAGGATGACGGGGGGGAGGAGGCTCTTCGCCACAGATGCCCGTCGCTCTGAGCTCATCACCCGTCATCCTGAGCTTGTCGAAGGGCGGCGCGGCACGACCGAGACCTGGCCGGACGGTGCGATCTCCGCAGGCGGGAACGTCGTCGGAACCTACGTGCACGGGCTCTTCGACGATGATGCGTGTCGGCACGCGGCGGTCGACGCGATGCGCGCGGCAGCAGGGCTCGCACCAGCGGTCGAGCGCAGCGCATGGCGGGCCGAACGCGAGGGCCGCTACGACCGTCTCGCTTCGGTCTACGCGCAATCTCTCGACGTCGATCTCCTCACACGACTCGCGGGGCTCGGCGCGTCCGCGAAGCCGGCTCCATTACGCACGTGACACGTGGACAGCTCGCGCTCGCCGTCCTCTTGGACGTTCTCGTCGGCGACCCGCAAGGCTGGCCGCATCCCGCGCGCTTCTTCGGAGCGGCGATCGCAGCCGCGGGGCGCGCCCGTGACGAGCAGTCGCCGCCGCGCCGTCAACTCGTCGAGGGCGCGATCCTGACCACGGCACTCGCCGGCAGCGCGTTCATCGCGGGTCGAATTGTCGAACGCAGCGCCGCCCCGGTCGCCGTTGTTCTGGCGGCATCGTCGCTGGCCTGGCGCAGTCTCGACGACGCCGTTGCGGCAGTACAGCGCACGCTTGAACGCGGCGACATTCTCGCCGCGCGCACATCGCTGCGCGGAATCGTCGGCCGCGACGTCGATACACTCGACACCGCGGAGACGGCAACGGCCGCGCTGGAGACGCTGGCGGAAAGCTTCTGCGACGGCGTCGTCGCGCCGCTGCTCTGGTTGCGCGTTGGCGGGCTCGGCGGTGCGCTCGCGTTCAAAGCGATCAGCACGCTGGACTCGATGATCGGTCACCGCGAGCCTCCGTACACGTGGTTCGGCCGCGTCGCGGCGCGCGCCGACGACGCCATGAACCTGTTCCCTGCACGCATCGCCGCGACGGCAATCGCCGTCTCCGCAGTGGCGCTCGGCGGCACCTGGAGCACAGCACGCCGCGCGATTGCTACCGCGTGGCGCGAGGCGCCGCGACACGCGAGTCCGAACGGAGGCTGGCCCGAAGCGGCGCTGGCCGGCGCGCTCGGCGTTCGTCTCGGCGGCGACGTCACGTACGACGGCGTTCCGGCGCGGCGCGCGCTGCTCGGCGAGGACTTTCCGCCGCCGTCGGTGGCTGACGTGGCGCGCGGTCGCCGCATCGTCGCACTGGCGGCTGCGATCGTCGCCGCGGCCGTTATCGCGTCCGCGCCATCGCGTGCACGCGGAACCAACGGGCGCGAGGGCAACCGATGAACGGCCGACTCGGAGATGCGGTGAACGCACGACTCGGCGATCGAGATCAGCCGGTCGTGGCGACGCATGGTGGAAACCTTGGCGCGGTCGCGCGCGCGTTTGACATCGATCCGCGGATGCTGATCGACTTCAGCGCAAACATCAATCCGGCCGGACCGCCGCCAGGCGTGATGGCCGTCCTGCGCGGTGCGGCGGAGCATCCACAGATTCTCACCGCTTACCCCAACCCGGATGCGACCGAGTTGGCCGCTGCGCTCGCCCAAGGCGAAGGGATCGCGCCGGAACGTACGATCGTCGGCAACGGGGGTGCCGCACTGCTCGACGCAGCGATCCGCGCGCTCGCGCCGCGGCGGTGCATCCTCCCGGTTCCGGCGTTCAGCGAATACGCACGTGCGCTCGCGGCGAACGGCGCCGACACGATTCCATTCCCGCTGCGCGCCGACGAGGACTTCCGCATCGCCCCCGAGCGGCTCGTAGCGGTGGCCCGAGCCGAACAAGCCGACCTGTGCATCTTTTCCAATCCGCACAATCCCTCCGGCGGCGTGCTCGCGCGCGCGAACGTGCTGGCGCTCGCGCGAGGGCTCGCCGCGCAGGGCTGCGCGACGATCGTCGACGAGGCGTTCGTCGACTACGTCCCCGCGGTTTCGATCGCCGACGCGATCGACGATGACGAACCCATCATCGTGCTGCGGTCGCTGACGAAGTTCTACGCAATCCCGGGGATGCGGGTCGGCTATGCGTTCGCGCCGCAGGCGCTAGCGGCACGTGTGCGCGCGGCCTTCCCGTCATGGCCGGTCGGTACACTCGACCAGCACGCAGCACTCGCCGCGCTGCTGGACGACGCCTACGCGATCCGCACGCGTTTGGAAAATCTGCGCGAACGCGAGCATCTGGCGCGAGGGCTCACCGACCTCGGCTGCCGCGTCTTCCCAGCCGCCGCGAACTTTCTCTTCGTGGACGTCGCCGCACTCGGCATCGAGCCGGAGGACTTGCGCACGAAGCTCATCCGCCGTGCCGGAATCGTCATCCGAACATTCCCCGACGATCCGGCGCTGCACGGGATGCCGGTGGTGCGCGTTGCGGTGCGGTCGCGTGCCGACAACGATTGCCTCGTCGAGGCGCTGGCACTCAGCCGTGGTGGATCAGCGGGCTCTGCGCGAGGCCGTTGAGGACGAATTGGACGGCGAGCGCCGCGAGGATGATGCCGAGCAGGCGCGTCACGACGTGAATTCCGGTGTTGCCGATCAATCGCGGGAGCACCGCGCCGGCACGCATGCAAAGCCATGCGACGGCGAGCGCGGCGGCGTACGCGCACGCGACGACCAGCAAGTCGAAGCGGTCGCCGTGCGAGGTGTTCATCAGCAGCAGGACGGTCGCGATCGTGCCGGGACCGGCGAGCATCGGGACCGCGAGCGGGAACACCGCCGGGTTCTCCGTCGCGCTCGCCTCGCGCTCTTCCTCGTCGGTGAACCGCGCGCGCGTCGGCCGCGCGAACAGCATGTCGATCGCGATCAGGAACAACAGGATGCCGCCGGCAATCATGAACGCGGGCAGCGTGACGCCCAAGTACGCGAGCAGCATCTGGCCGGCGACCGCCATGAACAGGATGATCCCGGCCGCGACCGCGACGGCCTGATCGACGATCCGGCGGCGCCGCTCGGCCGATGCGTGCGCCGTCGTCGTCAGGACGACGGGAACCATCCCGATCGGGTCGATGATCGTGAACGCGGTGGCGAACGCCGTCGCGACGAAGTGGACGTCCATCGGCGTCCTACCTTCCGTCGCGGCGGCGGTTCGCCTTGCGGCTCAGCGCGTCGACAGTTCGACGACGTAGCTGCGGCCGGGTGCCGGGTAGCCGTGGATCGGCACGTAGCGGTCGTCGCCGAGGTTCCGCACGCGCGCGGTGACGATCGTCGCGGGTGCGAGGCGGTAGCGCAGGTACGCGTCCGTCGTGCTGTAGGCGTCGGGGAACGCCGACTGGCCGGCGGTCGCGGGGTACGAGCGCCCGACGACGAGCGCGCGGGCACCGAACGCGATGCGGCCGCCGTCGAACGCACGGTCGAGCGCCACGGTCGCGCGCGTGTTCGGGGTGAAGTCGAGGCGTGCGCCGGTGTCGAGGTTCACCGCGCGGTAGAGGTCGGTCAGGCTCGCGCCGACGCGCACGTGGTTGAACGGACGCGTCGCGGCGGTGATCTGCAGCCCTTCGACCGCGCTGTGTCCGACGTTCTGCGGGACGAAGTTCGCGTCGAACGCGATCAGGTTCGTGCCGTGCCGCGCGAACCACCCGAGCGAGAGTCCGCCGGCGACCGACGGAAACGCCAGCGTCGCGTCTTCGTTGCGCACGCGCTCCGGCTTCAGCGACGGGTTCGAGAAGCCCGGAAAGTACAGGTCGTCGAGCGTCGGGACGCGGAACGTCGTGCCGTAGTTCGCGCTCAAGCGCGCCGCGCCGAACGACGTGATCGCGCCGACCGACGGCACGACGACCGAGCCGAGCGGTGCGTCGTGCTCGCCGCGCACGCCGAACGTCAACCGCGTCGTCGGCGCAAGGTCCGCGCCGAGCTGCGCGTACGCGGCACTCTGCGCCTGCGCGGCGACGAGCGGCGGCGTGCCGTCGGTGAACGTCAGCAGCGCGCTCTCGCGCGAGAGGTCGAGGCCCGCGACGAGATCACCGCCGTGCCACGCGCGCACGTCTTTGACGGAAACGCCGACGCGGCGGTCGTCGGTGTCGCTCTCGCCGCCTTGGTTCGGGTCGTTGAAGGCGAGGTTCTGCATCGCACCGGAGAGCGTGATCCCGAGCGTGTCGCGGCTGCCGCGGTGTTCAACCGTCAGGTCGGCGTTGCCGCGGTTTTGGTTCTGCCGCGCAAGCGTCGAGAGCCCGAAGACGAGGCTGCCGGGAACGCCGAGGTGATACGCGTCGGCGCCGGCATCGGCGTGGACGTGCCACGCGCTCGTCAGCGAGCCGTCGTAGCCGAGCCGCACCGCGGTCTGCTCGGCATCGGCGTTGTCGCGCGTACCGGCCGCGTACGCTTCCGTCTGCGAGTAGCGGAACGCGGGATACGCGAACTCACCGTTCGCGACGTGGCGCTCGATGGACGCGGTGAAGCCTCCGAGGCCGGTGCCGACCGCGACGTCGCGGTCGCCGAACGAGCCGGCCGACACGCGCGCATACGGCTGCGCCGGCGCGCCGGTGATGAGGTTGATGACGCCGCCCGTCGCGTTCGTGCCGTAGAGCGTCGAACCGCCGCTTTCGACGACTTCGATCCGCGTGATGCCGAGCGTCGGCAGGGTGCCGAGATCGACCGCGCCGGCCGACGCGCTCGTCAGCGGAACGCCATCGATCAGCACCAGCGTGTCGGACGAGTTCGTCGTGCCACGCAGCCCGTAGTTCATCTGCGCGCCGAACGTGCCGTAGGAGAAGAGGTTCGTGCCGGGGACGTCGACGAGCGCGTCGCCGACCGTGCGCGCGCCGTAGTTGTCGATGCGCGTGCGGTCGACGACAAACGTCGGACGCGAGGTGCGGCCGATCGGTTCGGCGACGCGGTCGCTCGTCGTGACGACGCGCCCGATCTCGGCGAGCGGCGTCGCGGAGGGCGAGGGCGATGGCGATGGTGCCGCGGACTGCGCGGCCGCGGTGGCGGCCGATGCGGCGACGAGAAGCGCGGTGAAGCCCGCGCGTGCGAGGATGTTCAAGACTCCGACCTTTTCGCGAGGTGGGGTGAGCAATCGCTCGCGCTGCGGTATCCTGGCTTCGCGGATCGTTGCCTCGGCGCACGTCCCTTCCAGTCTTGCGACCGTGGCCCGTGCAGGCTCCCCGCTTACAGTGGCGCGACCGTGCCGGATTCCCACCGGCTTCCCGCGCACGCGAACTTGCTTCTGATTCGGATGCTCGGCGCAAAGACCTCTCGGCGCACGACGACGAAGGACGGTGCGATGACGACCCTCGTTCTCGGCCCGGTTCGCGGCGGCAAGAGCGCGCGCGCGCAGGCGCTCGCGCGCGCGAGCCGCAAGCGCGTCGTCTGCCTTGTGACCGCCGCGCTCGATCCCGACGATCCCGAGATGCAAGACCGCATCGAACGCCACCGGCGCGACCGCCCCACAACGTGGACGGTCGTCGAGACGGCGGTGCCCGGCGCGCGCCCCGTCGCCGCGCTGCTCGACGAGGCCGGTGAGGACGTGTGCATTCTGCTCGACGCGCTCGGCACGTGGCTCGCCGCGCAACTGTTCGACTGGCCG
>JAFAMK010000381.1 GCA_019233415.1 Vulcanimicrobiota bacterium | reverse complement strand
CCCGCGAGCGACCATTTCCCGGCTTCGGCACGGCCCTGCTCGGGGAGGTCCGCATACGCCTTGGCGAGGTCGGCCGCGTGCGCGCTGACGTCGTACCGCGTCGCGGTGAAGGGGTCGACGCCGCGCTCGCGCAGCGCGGCCAGACGTGCGCGCCGCGCTGCAACGAGATCGCTCACGGCGCTAGGACGCCTTCTTCGCCTTCTTGGGGTCCTTGTTGATCGACTCGATCTTGTACTTCATCTGGCCACGCGGCGTCGTCACGTCGACCGTCTCGCCCTTCTTGCGGCCCATCAGCGCGCGCCCGAGCGGCGACTCGTTCGAGAGCCGCGCGTTCTTCGGGTCGGCTTCGGCCGAGCCGACGATGGTGAACTCGTGCGAAGAACCCGAGCCGACGTCCTTGACCTTCACCGTTGCGCCGAGGTGGACTTCATCGGCGACGTAGTCCGAGGCGTCGATGACGCGCGCGTTGCGGATCATCGCCTCGAGCTTGAGAATGCGGCCTTCGACGAACGCCTGCTCCTGCTTGGCGTCTTCGTACTCGGCGTTTTCGGAGATGTCGCCGAACTCTTTGGCTTGACGGATGCGTTCGTTGACTTCGCGACGATGAACGGTCTTGAGCTCGTCGAGCTCGTCTTCGAGCTTCTTGAGCCCATCGCGGGTCAAAACGATTTCTTTGTCGTTCAAAAGCGACTCCCGGTACGTGGTCCAACCCCTGGACGGACGCCGAGACGGGCCGCATAGCCGCGCCAGAGCGCCAGGGGAAGCCCGATGATTGCTGAGACGGCTATAAATACCCTGGTTTTGAGGTCGTCAGCAGCCACCGACGCGGCTAAGACGGCGCCCAGCGCCAGCGCCGCGCTTCCCGGCAGAACCACGCCGGACCAGCGAGCGGTCCGGTCCCGCGCGAAGACGCGGACGGCCGCCGCCGCGGTCAGCGCGAAGAGGACGCCGAGAAACCACGACGTCCCGGTCAGCGCCAGGTCGAACGCCTCCTTGGCGGTCGGCCAGAGCCCGGCGGCCAGGGCGAATGCGACCGAGAGCCCGGTGATGAGCAGGATCGCCGCGGCCGGTTCGTCGCGCCGGTCGAGCGCGCCGAGCGCGGCCGGAAGCAGCCGGTCGCGACCCATCGCGTAGAGGCTGCGACTGAGGTAGACGAGCGAGGTCTGCAGCGACGCCGCCAGCGAGACGAGGACGGTCACCGCCAGAACCGGGCGCCACGCGCCGCCCAGTAGGCTGCCGACGTAGGCCAGTGCGTCGCTGTCGTGCGCGGCGAAGCCGGTCTGGCTACCCACGCGGGTGAAGGCGGCGATCGCGGCGAGCAGGACCACGCTCGTGAGCAGCAGGCCCGCGAGTCCGCCCGAGCCCGGCGCCGACGCGGCCCCTGTGGCCTCCTCGGCGGTCGAGGCCGAGACTTCCCAGCCGTCGATCATCCAGATCCCTACCACCATCGCGCCGACCAAGCCGCTCCAGACCGGCGGGCCGTCACCGAACGCGACCGCGCCGGCGCGCGGATGCAGCGCCGCGAGAACCGCGGCGGCGGCGAGGACGAGCACCTCCGCGGCGAGCAGCACGAACGCGAGCTGCGCCGTCGGCCGCAGCCCGTACCACAGCAGCAGCGCCGTTGCGACGATCCACCCGCACGCCACGAGCGCGACGGCCAGTCCGTTCGCCGCGAGCGCCGGCGCGACGAGATCGAGCAGGTACGTGCCCGCAGGCAACGCCGTCGCGAGGACGCCGAACAGGTTCGCGACCAGCAGCACCCAGGCGCCGTAGGCACCGGCCTCGGCGCCGAACGCCAACCGAATCCAGGCGTACGACGAGCCGGCGTCGCGCATCCGCTCGCCGAGCCGTTTGTACCCGGCCGCGATCATCGCCATCAGCAGCGCGACGAGCGCGAGCGCGAGCCAGGTCCAACGCCCCGCCGCCGCGACCATCGCAGCCATCGTCGTCGCAAGCGAGAACGCCGGTCCGATCGCCGCCCCCGCAACGACGATCAGATCGCGCAGCGCCAGCACGGGACGCAGGCGCGGCGCCGCTCTCGTGTCGCTCACTTCGCTCGCAGCAGCGAGTGCCGATAGCCGTAGACCGCGTAGACGCCGATCCCGACCGCGAACCAGATCAGGAAGCGCAGCCACGTCACCGGCTTGAGCCCTTCGACGGTCAGCCAGGTGCACAGCGCGATACCGATCAGCGGGACGATCACCGGGCCGAACGGGACGCGGAACGGGCGCGGCGCGTCCGGGCGCGCGAAGCGCAGCGCCATCACGCCGGCGCAGACGATGATGAACGCCGAGAGCGTCCCGATGTTGACGAACTCGAGCAGCACCGCGAGCGGGAGCCCGGCCGCGAAGAGCGCGACGATCCCGCCGGTGAGAAGGGTGATCGCGACCGGCGTGTGCGTGCGCGCATTGACGCGGCCGAACGCCGGCGGGATCATGCGGTCGCGTGACATCACGTAGAAGATGCGGATCTGCCCGAGCAGCGAGGTCAGCATCGAGGCCGCCGCACCGGTCACCGTTCCGATGAGGACGATCACGAACAGCCACGCTGCGCCACCGTTTTTCAGGACCGCGTCGACCATCCCGGAGGCGGCCGCGACCTTGTCCCACGGGACGACGCCGACCGTCACGGCCGCCGCCGCCATGAACAGCACCGCGCCGACCAGGAGCGAGAGGACGATCGCGCGCGGGACGTCGCGCACGGGGTTGCGCGCTTCTTCACTCGCGACCGTCACCGTGTCGAAGCCGATGTACGCGAAGAAGACGAGCGCCGCGCCGATCACGATTCCGTGACCGCCGAGCGGCGCGAACGGCACGTACGCGCCGGGGCGAATCGCGCCGCCGAGCGCCAGCGCGAACGCGGTGATTGCGACGATCTGCACGACGACCAAGATCAGGTTCGTCGCCGCCGACTCGCGGATCCCGATCGCCAGAACGATCGAGAGGACGATCACCGCGCCGGCAGCGATCAGGTCGACCTGCGAGTGGGCGAGATCGATCCCGTGAAGGGTGACGACCACGTTCCCTTGCTGCGCCCAGGCCGGCAGCGCCAGCCCTGCCTTCGCGAGCAGTTGCTGCAGCGCGCCGGAGAGCGTCGCCGAGAGCGGTGCGACGCTGATCCCGTACTCCAGGATCAGGTCCCAGCCGATGATCCACGCGACGACTTCGCCGAGCGCGGCGTACGCGTAGGTGTACGCGCTTCCCGCAATCGGAACCATCGAAGCCAGCTCCGCGTAGCACAGCGCGACGAACAGGCACGTCAAGCCCGAGAGCCCGAACGAGGCGACGACGCCGGGCCCGGCGGCATTCGCGCCCGAGCCGACGGTGGTGAAGATTCCGCCGAGCATCGTTCCGAGTCCGACCGCGACGAGGCCGCCGACGCCGAGGACGCGCCGCAGCGGGACGCCCTCGCCGGGCAGACGCTCGCGGTCGTGCGCCTGGCGCGCGAACAGGTTTCCGATCAGGCTCAACGGTCTACGCGGCGGTCGAGAACTCGATGACGCGCGGGCGCAAGCCGAGGCGCCGCAGCAGGCCGCGATAGTCGTCTTCGGTCACGTCGGCCCAGCGCTTCCCGAGCAGCGCGATCATCGCGGCCTCGACGACGTTCGTCCCGAACGAGCGTCCGCCGAAGTCCGGCGTCGTCGTGACGAGCCGCGCGATCCCGCGCTCGCGCAGAAAGTCGACGTCGCCGGCGGTGACGGTGTTCGTCAGCACCGTCTTCCCGTCGAGCCGTTCGGGCATGAACTGCCGCATGAAGTGGAAGTCGCCGGCGATGATCTCGGCGTCGTCATAGTATTCGGGATACTTCGGCTGCGGCGGACGGTCTTGCTTCTTGCCGGTCGGGTAGAAAAACTGAAACGGAAGCCGGCACGCATCGGGAAGATATTTGCGCGCCATCTCCTCGAACTCGTCGAGCCCGCGCACCGGCCGGTCCAAGTCGAGCGCGAAGATGAAATCGCCGAACACGACGTCGGCCCCGGCCTGCACGAGCGCCTGCGCCATCCCGAACCGGTCGAGCGCGCTCACCATCAGCACACGCCGGTCGCGCAGGTCGATCCCAAGCTGTGCCTGCATGAACGCGATCGCCTGACGTTCGAGCGTATTCTTCAGCCCGCTTCCATCGACGACCGGCGTCGTCTTGACCGCCTCGAGCAGCCGCAACCCATCGCGCAGCGCATAACGATCCTTCCCCGCATACAAATACACGTCGATCCCGCCGAGCCCGATGGCATCGACGGTCCCGTCCAACTCTTTCAGCGCAGCGATCGCTTTGTCGATCGAACCGTCCGTCCCAACCCGCGCAATATCGAACGACTCGCCAAGCAGCTCGACCTCGGCCCGATGATCGCGCGACGACGACCCAAGCGAAACCGAGACGACCCGCTTCACCGACGCCCCTTTCTTTTTTCTCCGCCGGTGGGATGGAGAAGCGCTGGGGCGATACGGTGGTCCGTGGCGAGGTATCGACAACCTTCGCTTGCGGGTTCGATTCCCGCTCGCTCCAGCCCGGTATTGCAGCACCGTGGGCGGTGTGCTAGCCTGGTCCAGTCGATACCTCGCTCTACACCACCAAGGGCA
>JAFAMK010000224.1 GCA_019233415.1 Vulcanimicrobiota bacterium | reverse complement strand
GGCAGTGGTCACGCAGACCGCGCCGGCGCCCGACAAGGATCCGGAGCACGAGAAGAACCGCCTCGAGCAGATGGCCGTCGCGCACGTGCTCGCAGGCGTCTCATCGTACCAAACGTTCCCGCCCGAGCCGCTCGACGGCAATCTGTCGAACCCCTCGCCGCAACCGCCGCCGGAGTTCATCACGTCGACCCAGTGCCTGAGCTGCCATAGCGCCGCTTCGGTGCCCTCGGCGTTCGGGCCGGTGATGTGGCTGACGCCACCACCGAACTACACGCCGCCGCCCTCGCCGCTGCCGGGCGCGAACGGTGTGAACGTCTCCGAGTACGGCGAGTGGCGATGGTCGCCGATGGGTCTCGCCGGCCGCGACCCGGTGTTCTACTCGCAGCTCGAGAGCGAGCTCAGGTACATCACGTCGATCCCGGCGCGGCGCATTCTCGGCCAGCGGCCGGCGCGCACGCGGCAGACGCTGCGGACGCAGGTCGTCGATACGTGCCTGCGCTGTCACGGCGTGATGGGCAAACGCACCAACGACATCGAGCACGGGCCCAACGCGCACTTCAACGTGAACTGGGTCTTCGACGGGGATCCGGCAAGCCCGAACTTCCACCTCGGTGGACTCGCGCGCGACGGGATCAGCTGCACCGTCTGCCACCACATCGTGCAGACGAAAGAACAGGCCGACTCGCTCGCCTACGTGCTGAACAACAACAGCACCGGGCTCTTCACCGTCGGCGAGCCGGAGAAGCTACACGGTCCGTTCAAGGACGACGTGATCGTCACGCACCCGATGATCGAGTCGCTCGGCACGAAGCCGGTCTTCTCCGACCTGACGAAGTCGGCGCGCCTGTGCACGACGTGCCACAGCATCAACTTGCCCATCGTCGACAAGCCAAACAAGATCCATCCGATCATCCCCGAGATGGCGCACTCGGTCGAGCAGAACACCTACGTCGAGTGGGTCAACAGCCGCTACCAGACCGAGTACAAGCCGCTGCCCGGCGCGAAGTCGTGTCAGGACTGCCACATGCCGCCGAGCGTCGACAACGACCGGCTCGGCGTGCACCAGAGCTTGCTCCAGACGCAGATCGCGACCGTGCAGGACCAGTACTATCCGCAGGCCGAGGAGCGCGCGCCGATCGACCAGATTACCGTGCAGTACCGACAGCACGGCTTCCGGCGCCACGAGTTCCTCGGTCTCAACGCGTTCCTGCTGCGCACGTTCCAGCAGAACCCCAACGGGCTCGGAGTGCGGCTGTTCGACTACATGTCGAACTCGAACTACGACTTGCCCGACGCGATCGGAAACGTCGTGCACTCTGCGCAGCACGCGACCGCGAAGGTCTCCGTGTCGGCGTCGTTTCCGAACGGCGCGCTCAGCGCAGACGTTACCGTCCTCAACGAAACAGGCCACCGCTTCCCGAGCGGCGTCGGCTTCCGGCGCGCGTGGATCGAACTGAAGGTCGTAGACAATGCCGGGAACGTCATCTTCGCCTCGGGGATGACGAACGACAAGGGCGAGATCGTCAAAGGCACCACAACCAACGTGCTGAAGACCGAGCACTTCGAGCCTGACCATCCCGGTGGTCCGCAACTCTACCAGGTCCATCACGACCAGGCGCACCCGATCACGGACAAGGACGGCGGCGAGGTCCAGATCTTCGAAGAGCTGGTGAAGGACGACGCTGGAAGATTCACGTTCAGCTTCATCCGGCGCGACGTCGAGTTCAAGGACAACCGACTGCTGCCGCAAGGCTGGACGGCGCACGGGCCGCCGGGAATCCCGCTTCCGGAGAACTGGCTCGACGCGACGCATCCGCACGGCGTCAACGTCGTGGACGACCCGAACTACAAGAATGGAAGTGGCAGCGCAGTGGTAGCCTATAGAGTCCCGCTGCAGACCGCGGTCGACCCGTCGCAACTGCACGTCGAGGTGACGCTGTGGGATCAGTCCTGGGAACCTGACTTCCTCGCGCAGCGCACGCAGGGCGGCGTCGCCGCGCAGCGGTTGGACGCGTTGCTCAAGAACCTCCAGCTGCAGAACACGCCGCTGGCGAACTGGAAGCTGAAGATCGCCTCGGCCTGCGCGCCGGCGGCGAACTGCCCGAAGACCTGACGTCCTTTGTCATCCTGAGCTTGTCGAAGGACGCACAAGGCCCGGGGACGCATCCCCGGGCCTCGTTGTTTGTTCGCTCTTGTGCGGTTTAGCGGTAGGACGACTGCCGCTGCGAGAAGCAGTCGCGGCAGTAGACCGGCTTGTCGCCGCGCGGCTGGAACGGGACTTCCGCGACCTTGCCGCATGCGCTGCAGGTTGCCTGGAACATCTCGCGCTGCGGGCGGCCGCCGCCGTACCCGCCGCCGCCGCCGTAGGATCCACCGCCGCCGCCGCCGGCCGAGCGCTGGCTCTTGCGGGCCGCGCGACAGTCGGGGCAACGGTTGGGCTTGTTCGTGAAGCCCTTGGCAGCGAAGAACTCCTGCTCGCCAGCCGAGAAGGTGAAGGCCGCGTTGCAGTCGGTGCAATTGAGCGTTTCGTCAGTATACATCGTTAACTCCGGCGTCCGGGGTGGGTTGAAGACGTGCGATGTACCTGAACTGGGAGAACGCCTGAGCGCCAGACCACGCGGGACACGACTCGTACTATCAGCCGGACCGTAGACGCCTTCGCCGGTCCGACTCGGATACTCTAACACAGAGATGGCCGAAATGGTGCCACTCCCGCCAACGGATTCGGTCTGACAAGAAGGTGAAGGAGCCGACCGCTCGTCGAAGGCGCATGCCACGATGGAGTCAATCCTCCACGAGAACGGGGGTGGCTCGCATACGGAAGCGCTGCGCCGCGCGCACCTCGTGCGCACGGTCGCTCAGGTGCTTGCGGCCGAGAGCGCCCTGGACGAGCTGTGGGCGCGCGTCTGCGTCCCGCTCAGCCTGCTCGCCGACGCGCGCCGGGTCTCCGTCGCGCTGCGCGAGGCCGACGCGGTCCCGCTCGTCTACGCCTCGCCGCCCGACGAGGGGGCGGGCGAGGAGACGCTGGTCGTGCCGATCCGGTTCGGCACCGAAGTGCTCGGCGAGCTGGTCTTCGAGGGCGTCAACGGCGACGATCCCGAGCTGATCACGCTGCTCGACTCGTGCGCGCTCTTCGTCGGCGCGCGGCTGCAGCACGAGCGCACGGTGCGCAGCAGCGCGCAGCTCGCCGAGCTGGCGAACACCGACGCGCTGACCGGGATCGCCAACCGCCGCGCGTTCGACGAAGCGCTCGCGCGCGAGTGGGCGCGCGCCGCGCGCAGCGGGGCCGCACTGAGCGCGCTGATCGTCGATCTCGATCACTTCAAACTCTACAACGACGGCTACGGCCACCAAGCCGGCGACCTGTGCCTACGCCAAGTCGCGCACGCGTTCGGCACGTGCATGAAGCGCCCGGGCGATCTGCTCGCGCGCTACGGCGGCGAAGAGTTCGTCGCGCTGCTGCCCGCGACCGATCTCGCCGGCGCCATCGCGCTCGGCGAAGCGCTGCGCCGCGTGCTTTCGGAGCTCGCGATCGCGCACGCCGGCTCGTCGCTCGGGCGCGTCTCGGCAAGCATCGGCGCGGCGAGCGTGGTCGCCGGCGTGGGCGCGCGGCCGGAGACGCTACTGCGCGCCGCCGACGAGGCACTGTACCAGGCGAAGCGCAACGGGCGCGACCGCGTCGCGGCGCGCGGCTACGACGGCGGCGGCGAGGCCGCGCAGCGGCTCCCGGCCGGCCCGCCGACGAACTTGCCGCTGCAGCTGACGCGCCTGGTCGGCCGGCGTGCCGAGGTCGCGGCGGCGCGCACGCTTCTGGCCGCGGAGCGGCTCGTCAGCATCGTCGGGCTCGGCGGCACGGGGAAGACGCGGCTCGCCGTGCAGGTCGCGGGCGAGGTGCTCGACGCGTTCCCCGACGGCGTGCGCTTCGCCGACCTCTCGCCGCTCGCCGACGCGTCGCTGCTCGCCGCGACGGTCGGCGCCACGTTCGACGCGCGGATTTCCGCGGGCGACGCGACCGACGAGCTGGTGCGCGCAATCGGCGAGCGGCGCGCGCTGCTCGTCCTCGACAACTGCGAGCACGTCGTCGGCGCCGCCGCGTCGACGGTCGGCGCGCTGCTGCGCGGCTGTCCGAACCTGCGCGTGCTCGCCACGAGCCGCGAGCCGCTGCGGATCGGCGGCGAGTCGGTCTACCGCCTTCCGCTGCTCGCGGTTCCGCCCGCGGAGCCGGCGCCGAGCGCGCGCGAAGCGCTCACCTACGACGCGGTCGCGCTGTTCGTCGAGCGCGCGCGCGCCGCCGACGCTCGGTTCGCGCTGACCGACGACGACGCGCCGGTCGTCGCGGAGATCTGCCGGCGCGTCGACGGGATCGCGCTCGGGATCGAGCTGGCCGCCTCCCGCGTCGGAACGCTCGCGCTGCGCACGCTCGCGGCGCGGCTGGGTGAACGGCTCGCGGTGCTGACCGGCGGTGACCGCAGCGCCCTCCCGCGCCAGCAGACGATGCGCGCGCTCCTCGACTGGAGCCACGACCTGCTCGCACCCGACGAGGCGGCGCTCTTCCGGCGCGTCGCGGTTTTCGCCGGCGGGTTCGACCTCGCGGCGGCCTCCGACGTCAGCGGCGAGGACGTGCTCGAACCGCTCGCCGCGCTGGTCCGCAAGTCGCTGGTGGTCGAGGAACTTGCCGGCGGCGAGGGCCGCTACCGTTTGCTCGACTCGACGCGCGAGTACGCGCGCGCGAAGCTCGCGGCGGCCGGCGAAGGCGCGACGATCGCGCGGCGGCACGCCGAGTATCTGCTGCGCCTCGCGCGCGAGGCGAGCGCGTGCGTGCGCACCGCGCCGCCGCGCGAGTGGGTCGCGACGTACCGGCTCGACCTCGACAACTTCCGCGCCGCGCTCGAATGGGCGCTGGGCGAACGCGCCGACGTGGCGCTCGGCGCGCAGCTCGCCGCGGCGCTCGTCCCGTTCTTCGACGACATCTCGCCGAGCGAGAGCGCGCGCTGGGTGCGCCGCGCGCTCGACGCGCTCGGAGACGACGCCGATCCGGCGATCGAGGCCCCGCTGTTGGTCGGGATCGCGAACAACCTGCGCGCCGCGCCGGCGACGCAGCTGCGCGTCTGGGCCGAGCGCGCCGTCGCGCTGTACCGCGCGCTCGGCGACCGCAGGGGGCTGTGCGAGGCGCTGCGCCTCATTGCGCAGCTGATGGGGTGGTACTTCCGCGCCGAGCGCGCGCAGGCCGACGCGCTCGCGCTGGAGTCGATCGCGCTCGCGCGCACGCTCGGCGACCCGGTGCTGCTCGCGCTGTGCCTGCGCACGCGCGGCCTGACGATCGACATCGCCGACTTCCCCGCCAAGCGTGCGGTGCTGGAAGAGAGCCTCGCGCTGGCGCGGACGCACGCGAACGCGCGCGTCGTCGCCGGCATCCTGACCTGGCTCAGCGAGCTGGAGTTCTCGGCCGGCGAGCGGGAGCGCGCGCTCGCGCTCGGCCGCGACGCGCTGCAGGCCGCGGAAGAAGCCGGTTCGACCAACACGACCGTCAACGCGGCCTCGAACCTCGCGCTCTACTGCGCCGCGGCCGGCGACACGGACGCGACGCGCCGCAGCGCCGCCTATGCGCTCGCGCTGGCGCGCGACGTGCGCGCCGAGGACACGCTGACTTGGTCGGTCCAGGCGTTCGCCTGCGTGGCCGCCGACGCTGGCGACGACGAGACGGCGGCGCGGCTGCTCGGCTTCTGCGAAGGGCGGGCGGGCGTCGTGCACCCGCCGCGCCAAGCCGACCAGAGCGAAGACTTACTCTTTCGCGAGCTGGAGACCGCGCTGCGCCGCCGGCTCGGCGAGGAGGGTTATGCGCGGGCGCTGGCCGCGGGCCGGGAGCTCGGGGAGCCCAAGGCGCTGGCGCTCGCGCTCGCGGTGTGACGGGGGCTATCCGCTCCCAGGAGAGGCGAGGTTACTCGCCTCGGTCGAACAGATAGTCCCAGGTGAAGCCGGCTGCGACGCCGACGGCACCGATGACGATTGCGGTGGTGAGCATGACACTCCCTAGGACCGCCCTGCCGGGTGGGGAGTTCGTTTGCGCCGCGCGCGTCCGACCGCGAAACCGAGCTTCGCGGGCGAATCCGACCGCCGTCGCGAAACGATCACGAGCAACAACGCCACCAACCGAAGGAGCGAACCAATCCCCCCTCCGCGCAGACGCAAGAGCGGCGGCGGCAAGAAACGCCGCGAGCCCATCACTCCGATCGCCAAGGAAGACACGCTGAGCCTGGTCGGCCGCGTCGTCGAGACGTTCCCCAGCTCGACGTTCAAGGTCGAGCTCGAAAACGGCCACACGATCCTCGCGAGCCTCGCGGGTCGTCTGCGCCGGTTCCGCATCCGCATCACGCCCGGTGACGACGTCGACGTCGAGCTCTCGCCGTACGACCTGACGCGTGGGCGGATCACGTATCGCCGCCAGGGACGGAACGCGTAGCGCCGATGTAGAACGACGACCACCCAAGATGCGAACGCGCGCCTTGGTGTTGGTCGTACTGTTCGCCGCTGCGGTCGCAGCGGCGTGGTGGTTCACCACCCGGCGCACGCCCGCCGTCGGCGACACGATCACCGTCTACTACGCGAAGGCCGACGGGACGACGCTCGTTCCGTGGCAGGTTTCGCTCGCGCCGAAATCTGACCGCCGCAGCGCGCTGTTCTACGCGGCGACGCAAGCCGTTGCGGGCCCGCCGCCCGGAACCGAAGCGGTGCGCTTCCCGGCGGGAACGCACGTGCGCGCGGTCGACGTTGACGGTACAACGGCCGACGTCGATCTCTCCAAGGACGTCGCGGCGTCCGCCGAGGGCGGATTCGCGGAGTCGGCGGAGTTCAAGGCGCTCGTCTGGACGCTCACCCAACCGTCGCTCGGTGTGACGGCGGTGAAGGTGCGCGTCGACGGTACCCGTGTCGCGACGCTTCCCGGAGGTCACCTCGAGCTCGATGAACCGCTCTCGCGTTCGAGTTTCTAGTCTTCTCGCGCTCGCGCTGTTGGTCGCGAGTCCGTTCAACGCGCGGGCGCAGAACGGCCCGCCGCCGCCGCTCTGGTTTCAGGGGACGCGGCTGATCTTCGAGCACGCCGTCCCCGGCGAGGGCGACCTCGCCGTCAGCACGCGCGATGCCGGTCTGCGGCGCTTTCTGGACCGGCTCGGCGCGACGGTCGCGTACCAGCCCGGTCAGCGCTTCGTCGTCATCACCGCGCAGGACCGGCGCACCATCGTCTTTGCGCTCGGCGACCCGTCGTACACGGTCGCCGGCGTGCGCGCGCAGGCGGCGTTCGCGCCGACGGTCGACGGCAACGCCGACGTCAACTTGCCGTTCTACGCGCTGGCGCGCGCGCTCTACGTCGAGCCGGTCCCCGCGCCCGGCGAGATCGTGCTGCAGCCGCGGATCGGCGCGCTCGACGTGCAGGCCGACGGCCCGCGCACCGTCGTCACCGTGCGCGGCGCGATGCCGCTCGTCACGACGACGAACGCCGAGACGCCGGACCGCATCCAGCTCTCGTTCGCCGGCCTTGGAACCGCGCTCGCTTCAGCGCGCCGTGCGCCGGGAAGCGCGGTCGACGGAATCGACGTCGCAGTCGGCGGGAACGCGCGCGTCCCGACGACGACGATCACGATCAACGGCGCGCGCGGCGCGACCCACCGCATCGTGCCGTCCGGCTTGCCCGACGCGTACACCGTCGTCTTCGAATCGCCGGGCAGCAGTGCGTACGCGCCGCCCACCTCGCCGCCGACGCCGCCGCCGCTGATCGTTGCGGGCCGCGCGACGGTGACCGATCTTTCCATCGATCCGGCGGCCGACGACGCGCTGGCGGTGCGCGTGACGCTGAGCGGCGCGGTCGGCTACGAGTGGCACCGCCTGAACGACGACCGCTGGTACGTCGACCTGTTGAACACGACGCTGAGCGGCCCCGGGCGCGACGAGGCGCCGCAGGTCGGTGCGGTGCAGTCGGTGCGCGTGCGCCAGACCGGCTCGACCGACGCGCCGGTCGTGCGCGTCGCGTTCACGCTGACCGGCCAGCCGCGCGTCGAGCTGACGCCGAGCGATTCCGGGCTCGTCATCACGGTCTACACCGATCCGTCGACCGACGTCGCGCGCGTCGGCGCCGGGCGCACCGGCGGCGCGCCGGTCGTCGCGAGCGCGGTCAGCCCCGAGCCCTCGCCCGCCGAGACGACGCCGGCCTGGAAGTTCGCGCCGGGGAACGGCTCCAAGACGATCGTGCTCGATCCCGGGCACGGCGGCGACGACGTCGGCACGCAGCACAACGGGCTGACCGAGAAGCTGCTGACGCTGGACATCGCCGAGCGGCTGCGCGCGCTGCTCGTCGCGCAGGGCTGGACGGTGCGGATGACGCGCGAGACCGACGTCGACCCGGTCAGCGACGACAACCTTGCCAAGATGCGCGCCGACGGGCTGCCCAACCCCGACGACCGCGCCTACCTGCAGACGCGCTGCGACACGGCCAACAACATCAACGCGCGCCTCTTCATCAGCATCCACATCAACAGCGCGCCGGTCGAGAGCGCGCGCGGGACGACGTTCTACTGGTACAAGCCGCAGGACGCCGCGTTCGCGCAGGCGCTCGAACGGAGCGTCATCGCCGCGGCCGGGACTCAGGACGACGGCACGCGGCACGAGAACTTCTACGTCGTGCGCCACACGACGATGCCCGCGGTGCTGATCGAAACCGCCTTCGTGACCAACCCCGGCGACGTCGCGCTGCTGCGGCAGCCGTCGTTCCTGCAGCGCGTCGCGCAAGGAATCGCCAACGGCGTGCGCGCCTACGCGGGCTCGCCGGCTTCGAACCCGGTCAGCGTGCGCGACTAGTGCTCGGGCTCTACGACTCCGGCCTCGGCGGCCTGACGGTCCTCGCCGCGCTGCGCGCCGCCGGGATCACCCAGGACGTCGTCTACTTCGCCGACCAGGCGCACGTGCCGTACGGCGAGCGCACCGAACCCGAACTGCACGGCTACCTGCGCGACAACCTCGCGCTGCTCGGCGAGCAGCACGTCGACGCCGTCGTGATGGCGTGCAACACCAGCTGCGCGGTCGCGCAGCGGCTGGGCTGGCCGGCGGTGCCGTTCCCGGTCCTCGATTTGATCGAAACCGCCGGCCGTTCGTTTGCCGGAACGCCGCACCGCCGCATCGCGGTCGTCGCGACGCCTGCAACCGTACGCGCCGGTGCGTACGGCCGCGCGATCCGCGCCGCCGCGCCGCACGCCGAGGTATTCGAGATCGGCGCGTCGGCGCTCGTTCCGCTCGTCGAACGCGGCGACGCCGACACCGAGCGCGGCCGTGACGAAGTCGCCGCCGTCGTCGCGCAGCTCCCGCCGTACCTGGATGCGCTGGTTTACGGCTGCACCCACTACCCACTGCTCGACCGCTGGTTCGCCGCCGGGCTCGCCCCACGCATCGAACGCATCGACCCAGCGCGCGCGCAAGCCGCGCGCACCGCAGCGCTCATCGCCGAACGCGACCTCGCGTCTGGCAGCGCGACGACGACGTACTACACCAACGGCGACGCGGCTGCGTTCGAGCGTGGCGTGCGCCGCTGGACCGGCGACCTTACCGGCCGTGTCGCGGCGCTCATCGCGCGCTAAGTGGTCGGTTTGTAAAGCCCTCGGTTTGATTTTCGTAAAGTCACCTAGCCGTGTGACCATTCTGCGCCTGACCTGATATGATCGAGTCAGAGAGGAGGCAAGAAGTAGCGACGGTCATCATCTCCCGCACGAAAGGAGGTGATAGACGTGACAAGTCATCACAGGTTCAAGCGCATCGTACGGCGATACTTCGAAGGCTTTGCCTTCGCGTTGCTCATGTCAGGGATCGCGGGTATCTGTCCCATCAATCCATTTCTAGCCGAATCGATTGCGATTGTATTGTTAGTTGGTCTCGCGATCAGATAGGTCATCGCGTGACCCTCGAATTTAGAAACTACACCGAACTGTGGCTCCGATATTCTAGGTATTAAGATTCAATCAGCGCTGAGTCGACTCAATCCAGACCCTTAGTAGATGACCGTTGCTCCTGCGGCCCTGAGTCCTCATTGGACTCGGGGCCGCTAAACATGTCGGACTCGGCGTTTTCGGGGGCGGCCTCTTCGTCGTTCGAGTCGGTCGCGGCATCAGGAGCCGCCCCATTTCCCGGCGCAGCGGCCGCCTCGTTCATTTCGTCTTCACCCAATTCGTCAATAAGCCAATTCTGTGTTTCTTCTTCCGCTTCAGAAGGTTCATCGGCCAGTTCAAGAGGTTCGTCAAATTCCGGCACGGCCGCGTCGCCGAGCCTGCGGAGCGCATCGACGAACTGGCTCCGCAGCTGGATACGCTCAGTAGGGTCGACCGGCCGGCGCAGTTCGGTGGCGGCGGCCCTCATGAGACGCGAGTTCGTATCCATCGGTATGCGCCTCTGGCGGTCCCAGAAGTCGATGACGGAGGAAATCCTTTGACCGATGGCGCGTCCAAGGTCGCTGGCTATCGTCGCCATCTGCTCGTCGGTGAGCGGGCTGGGCGCTGGATCCTCGATTGGTGCCGCGGGTGCGATCGCAGTGTTCGGCGCGGTCGTAGTGCTCGACGGCGTCACGCGCAACGCGATCCACGGCGCTACCAGGCCTCCGGGCCATTCATGTGCGGCGTCGGCTTCGAATCGCAGCTTTTCCGACTGCGAGCGAAGGATGTCGATGCCGAGCAGGTGGACGCGGACGCCAAACGCCTGCGCCGTCTGGACGCCGACCAAGACGTCTTCGTCGCCGGAAAAGAGAATCGCCGCGTCCATTGCGCGGTTGCGCGCAAGTTCGCTGAGGTCATGGACGATCAACGCGTCGACGCCCTTCTGCTCGCCATAGGCATTGACGGTACCTAGTCGCAGCTTGACGTCGGGAAGCTGCGCGGTGCGTGTCTGTTCCAGTGTGCGTCCGCCGAGGGGAATTCCGTCGTACCAATAGATCCGTAGCAGTCTGCCACCCCCGCCGTCGAGGGCAGCAACCTCTCGCTTCAGTTCGGCGACGACGGCTTCGACATTCAGGCTCAGTCGGGCGCGTTGATGGCGGACACGGAATCGTGCGTTGCTCGCGAGCGCGTAAAGGTATCCTGCATCGACAAATACTGCAATAGTCATGGGCGTCTCCAAAAAAGCCGCAGCGCAACGCATGCGGCGGTCGCCTACATTCTTAAGTATGTTCTCGCTACGGATGTGCTACCCTTCGTTAGCCTGACCGGCCGCGGCCCGCGATGCCCTAGACGAGGTGGAAGAC
>JAFAMK010000195.1 GCA_019233415.1 Vulcanimicrobiota bacterium | reverse complement strand
CCGGTCGCGGTGCACCAGGCCGGGTCGTTCCAGCGCTCCGCCGCGGCGCGCGCGACCTGTGAGGGCAGCAGCGTCCCGGCGATCTCGTCGTCGAGCGCCGTGCCGGCGTCGATGTTCGGCTGCGCGAAGTGGGTGAACCGCTTGGCGACCGCGATCACCGCGGCGCGTTTGATCGGCGTCCCGATCAGCGGCAGCTTTCCGACGTACTGCAGCGGCCCGCCGATCACGACCAGTTCCGGCGCGTTGTACGGAACGCACACGATCGCCGGGATGCCGAGCGCGGCGAGTTCGATCACCTTCGTCCCGGGAATCGAGACCGCGAGGCGCGCGCGCGAGGCGGCACGCATCGCGGCGCGCACGAGCGGGAAGCGGTGGCCTTCCGCGACGATCGTGCCGTCGGCGAGGTCGGCCGGCGCGCCGTACGCCAGCGGGTGCTCGCCGCCGCGCCGCAGCGCGGCCTGCACGGTCTCGTCGGCGACGAACGGCGAGCCGGCGAAGGCGATCGGGACGTTCGGCAGCATCCGGCGCAAATTCAGCGCAACGCGCACGAAGAGCGGAAACATGTTCGCGACCTCGTGCTTGCGCGAGCCCGGGAAGAGCACGATCCCGTCGTCCGCGGCGTCGCTCGGCGGGTCGCCGAACGCGCCCGACGCCTCGCCGAGCGCGCCGTCGATGGCGAGGTTCCCGACCACGCTGATCCGCTCGGCCGGCGTCCCCCAGGCCATAAGCTGCGCGACGTTCGCCGCGTCGACCGCGAAGACGCGCGCGAACGTGCGCGCGTAGCGCTTGCGCGAGAACTTGTACGACGTCGCGACTCCGCCCAAGCGCGCGTGCACGCGCGCCGCGTGCGACAGATCACCGCCCAAATACTGCACGCGGTCAACGTGCGCCGGCAGTCCGTCCACCGTGCGCCTGAGGGCGAGCCGCAGATACGCCGCCGGCGGGTATGCGCGCACGCCGGGAAACAGCGCCTCGACATACGCCGCCTCACGCCCCGTCGCGAAGTCGTCCGGCACGCACAGCACGTGCGCCTCGACGGCCGGCTCGCGCGCGCGCAGCGCCGCGACCAACGGCCGCACCCAGCCCGCGAACTCCCCCGGCCCGTTCGCGGTGATCGCAATGCGCATAGGATCAGCGCGACCGAATCGTCGCGACCAAGTCGGTCGTGCTGCGTCCCGGCTGGTGCGGCGCAAGCACGATGCGGCCGCCGTGCGCTTCGACGACGTAGCGCTCCGGCAGTTCGTCGATGCGGTACTGCGCGCTCTTCACGTGCACGTCGGGGCGGATGCGCTCGAGCAGCGTCTCGGGCGTGCGCTGGCGGAAGCCGACGACCGCGTCGACGCTGCGCAGCGCCGCGACGAGGTGCGCGCGGTCGGCGAACGGAACCAGCGGACGGTCCGGGCCTTTGCCGAGCAGCCGCACCGAATCGTCTTCGTTCAGCAGCACGATCAGCGCGTCACCCTGCGCGCGCGACCACGCCAGGTACGCGACGTGGCCGGCGTGGAGCAAGTCGAAGACGCCGTTCGTCGAGACGACGACGCGGCCCGCGGTGCGCTGCGCGTCGCGCCACGCGACCGCTTCGTCCGCGTCGAGGACGAGTCCGGCGAACGGTTCAGCCGGCATGTTCGTGTTCCATGAGCGCGACGATCTCGCTCGGGCTCGCGGTCGCGGTGCCGAGCTTCTCGACGACCGCGCCGGCCGCGAAGTTCGCCAGCTGCGTCGCGGTCTCGGCGGGAATCTGGGCGGCGAGCGCGAGCGTCAGGACCGCGACGACCGTGTCGCCGGCGCCGGAGACGTCGAAAACGGTGCGCGCGACGGCGGGAACGTCGAACCGCTCGTGTCCCTCGCCGAACAGCGACATGCCGTGCTCGCCGCGCGTCACCAGCACGTAGCGGCAACCGAGCTGCAGCTGCAGGGCGCGCGCGGCGCGGTCGAGCGAGGCGTCGTCGGCGATCGCGATCCCGCTCGCGCGCGCGGCTTCGCCGACGTTCGGCGCGATGCACGTGACCCCGGCGAAGATCGCGACGTTCTGCGGC
>JAFAMK010000047.1 GCA_019233415.1 Vulcanimicrobiota bacterium | reverse complement strand
AGCAGCCGGTTGAAGTCGCTTTCCGCGCCGGCCTGCGCGACGCGCCGCGTCTCCGCGGCCGTGACGGCCTGCGCGTCGACCGCGTTCTCGATCATCAACAGCGCCGAGAGCGCGACGACTTCGGGATCGGGGTCGGGCGGCGGCGTTCCGGGCGCCTGCAAGTCGCTCGTGAGCGCCTTGGTGACGACCGGGGTCGCGTAGATCGTGATCGGCTCGGGCGCAAGCCCCGCGCCGGCCACGGTGAAGCGGCGCGGCAGCGCGCGCGACGGACGCCGCGAGCGCACGCGCGGGTGCCCACCGCCGCGCGCGAGCAGCGTGCGCGAGCGCGCCTGGCTGCCGGTGATGACGTGCCACGGCGGCGTCGAGCGCGAACCGATCGTGAACGACTCGCGGATCGTCGCGCTGAAGCTGAAGCTGATCCGGAAGAAGATGATCTTGATGCTGACCCGGACCTCGACGCCGGCGCTGACTTCAAGGTAAATCGGCTCGTAGGTCTCGAACACGAGGCTGACCGACGCGTACACGGTCAGCGAGACGTTGGCTTGGATGATCCCGAAGTCGACCGTCGCGTAGACCTTGCCGACGATCGCGACCGTCCCGGTCAGGTAGAAGAACGTTGCGCTCGGGACGTTCTTGTCGGTCGGCTCGAACTGCGCGTAGACACCCTGGATCATCCCCTGCACGGTGATGCTGATCCCGCCGGAGAGAATCCCGAGCGAGATCGACTTGCCCAGACCGACGGCGAGCGCGATCCCGAACTCGATCACCGGCGCGAACGTCCCGTTGTCGATATTCGGGACCTTGGTCGACGTGTCGCCGCTCAGCTTCGCGAAGTAGAACCCGCCGGCGCCCGTGAACGGGAAGACTTCGAGCGCGAACGAGCGCGAGAAGTCGGTCAGGCTCGCCGGGAAGCCGAGGTCCAGCTTGAAGTCGCCGTTCGTGTAGATGTCGATGGCGACGACCGGCAGCGTGATCGTCACCGCGCCCATCTGGAGCCGGCGCATCACGTCGGGGAGCTTCAGCTCGATGTGGTAGACCCCGATCGAGTCGGTGATCTTCCGGTAGAGAATCTCGAACTGCAGCCCTTTGAAGATACCGGCCTTCTCGCCCGCGACGGAGATCAATAGCCCGTAGACGTTCGGGTCGTTGAAGACCAGGCTCATCGAGAAGGTGCCGGCGATCGTGAACTGCGCGCCGATCAGCCAGTTGCTCCCGCTGTCGAACGCGAGCCCGGGCAGTTGCGCGAGCGGGTTGGCGTTCGGGTCCGGAACGGGCGTCAGCGCGTTGCGCAGCGCGGTGATGACCTTGCTGACGGTGTCGAGCGGTTTGCTCGGGTCGGTGTTGCGCAGCGCGACGTGCTGCCCGAGCGCGAGATACTGCAGGTCGAACAGCGACGACGAGCCCGGCACCGGCGGCGGCGCCTGCGTCACCGGGTTCCACGCCAGCGCGGGATAGTTCTGGCCGAAGAACGACGCGTCGAGCGAGAGCTCGATCTGCGACTGTCCGTAGACCGCCTTGTAGTCGAACGTGATCTTGTTGATCTTGATGAACCCGAGGTCGAGCGAGATCGGGTAGACGATCTGGATCGCCTTCGTGTTCAGGTAGATCGTGATCTGCAGCCCGTTCAGGCTGATCGAGTTGAGCACGTCCCACGGCGCGGGAAGCCGCGCCTGGCCGAGACCGCCGAGGCCGATCAGGAACTCCAGGATTCCGCCGACCGTCGTGTTCCCGAACGACACGCGCACGAACGGGTTCCCGCTGTTCGTGTCGTAGACGCCGGTGATCTCCTCGAAGATGAAGCCGATCTGCGAATTGTTCGGCTGGAACGCGTAGAAGACGGTCAGCGAGATGTCGTTGAGCGAGATCGTCCCGCTCACGCGGCCCGTGTACTGCGCCGGCGCGTTCTTCCCGCCGGGCCGGTTCGAGCGCAAGTCCATCGCCCCCGCGATCTCGAACGTCAGCGTGGGGGTGAGCGTCAGCTCCAGCTCGGCCGCACCGTTGAAGGTGAAGGTCGACGAACCGAAGTCGTACGTGTAGGCGAGCGCGACGACGTCGGCGCGCGTGAGCTGCGAGGGAATCGCCATACCCCAGCTCGCCGGGACGAGCGCGTTCGGCCCTTCGATCAGCTCCAGCAGCGGCCACACCTTGGCGAGCCGCGCGGCGAACATCCAGTTGCCGTTCCCGGCGTAGGTCGCGCTGACGTTCCACGTCGCGCCGAGCAGTTGCACGATGGCGGAGATCGTCGCGGTGAAGAGCGTCGGCGTGCGGCGCAGCGACAGCGAAATCTCTTGCAGTTCGAGAATCGAGACCGCCGTCGGCAGGTCCGAGCCCATCATCAGCGCGAGCTGTTCGCCCGGCTTCACCGTCGCGCGCTGGAGCTCGTACGTCGCGTTCGTGACGTCGACCGAGAAGTCGAGCGCGACGAGCGGGAGCACCTCGCCGAGCGACGGCGCGGCCCCGAAGAAGTGGGCGACCGCGCCGACCAGGTCGATCGTGCCCTTCGCGAGCGTCCCGGTGAAGACGAGCGACGGCAGCAGAACGCTCAGGTCGATCTCCGCGACGTCGGTGGGATCGTCGGGGTTCGTCAGCAAGAATACGCCGGTGATCGCGGCGGTGAGCGAGATCGAGGTCGAGGTCGGCTGGCCGACGATGAACGTCAGCCGAATCTGGTCGAGCAGGACGAGGTCGGGGACGAGCGTCCACTTCGTGTCGAGCGCGACGGTCATCGAGATCGACGCGAGCGTGCCGAACGACGCGCTGGCGTACAACTGCAGCTGCAACGTGTTGAGCAGCAGCAGGTCGCCGAGCGAGAACTGGCTCGGGATCAGGTTGCTCAGCGACGAGCCGCCGGCGAGCGCGACGAGCTGATCGAGCGTGTTCAAACGAACCGGTGGCTCGGTCATCGTCGGCTTGATCTGGCTCGTGACCGGATCGTAGGTGCCGACCATCTGGAACGGGGCAAGGCCGCCGCCGCAGTCGAGCACCGACGTGATCCCGAGCGACGAGGTTGGATCGGCGGTCGGATCGGTCGTGAGCGTCAGCGCCGCGTCGTAGATGACGCCGACCATGACGATCGTCGTCGACGTGACCGTCGCGGCGAGCGACGCGGTCGGCACGCCCGTCGCGAGATCGGCCGGGAGGACGACGCTCCCGGTCAGCCGCTGCGAGGTGCCGCTCGGCCAAATCCAGGCGAACGGCGCGAACCCGTCCGACGCGAAGTCGGCGGCGCCGTCGAAGTTCAGTCCGGCCGTGTACGGTGCGGAGTCGGCGGAGGCGAGAACGAACGCGGGCGCGCTGAAGCGCGCGGCGTCGAGCACGCCGCCGGCGAGCGCGGGGAAGCTCTGTGGGAACGCCCAGCTCGCGGGGAACCCGACGCTCTGCACGTACTGCGCGACGCCGCTCGCAACGTAAAAGTGCGCGGTCGTGCGCGGTGTCGTCTGGCCGAGGAAATCCTGGTCGAACACGCCGGCGACCGGGATCGTGTCGTTGACGATCTGCAGCGTCGTGCCGGCATCGAGCGTGATCTGCAGCTTCTGCTGCGGATAATATGACGCGTTCCCGATCAGCGCGTCGATCTGCGGCGACTGCAGATCGTTCTGCGCCGGGATCGTGAGCGTCTGACCCGAGAGATAGCCCTGCAGCAGCGACAGGAGCGTGTTGATGTCCATCCCGGCCTCCCCGCGACCGTCTTCAGCGCACCGGCTGGACGAGATCGGCGAGCGGCACGACGTCGCGCCGCGCGTGATCCGACCATTGCAGCACGCCCGCCGGCAGACCGCCGAGCGGCGGCGACGCCGGCGCCGAGCTGTTCGTGGGCTTGTTGAACGCCGCGTACCAGCCCAGCGTCTCGCGGTCGGCGCCGCTCGGGTCGCCGAAGAGCAGGATGCTGGTCTGTCCGGTCGGCGGGAACGAGAGGCTCAGCACCGAGAGCGTGATCGTGCGCATCTCCAAGATGTAGCTCGTTCCGTTGACGACGAACGACAGGTCGCCGAAGTTCAGCGTGAGCACGCCCTGCAGGCTGATCGCGCGCCGGCCGTTCTTCACGCCGGGGATCGACAACCCGACGAAGACCGCGAGTGCGCCGTCGGTCGGCGACCACGCCGCGACGAACCCGGCGGTGAAGCCGATCTCGGCGGCGAGCGCACCCGGCGTCCCGAGGTTCAGCGAGAACGCGAGCCCGTACCACGTTTCCCGCAAACCGCCGCTGCCGGCCATCGGCGTCTGGACCGGCATGAAGTTCGCCTTGTCGGGGCGCGTGTCGGCGCCGCCGGCGGAGAGTCCCGTCAGCTGCAGCGGGAAGTGCCGGTACAGGCTCGCCGCGCGCGCGGTGCTCGTCGCGACGTCGAACGCGATCGCGCTCGTGTCGAACGTGAACGTCTTGTAGGACGGCGTGACGGAGTTGAACGACAGGTCGACCGACAGGTTCGTGTACGTCAGCCCGGCGTTCGAGGTCGGGTCGTCCGAGCCGAACGAGAACACGTCGAAGCCCGCGATCGCGCGGAACACGATCGACCCGGCCAGGAGGAACTGCGACTCGACCAGCTCGGTGTCCGCACCGGCCGCCGGCGTCAGCGTGACGAACTGCGCGCGCGAGACGACGATCCGCTGCAACACGGCGCTCGTCGGCATGTCGAACACGTTGACGTCGTCGTTGGTGAACAGGTACGAGCCGCCGCCGGCGCTCCCGCTCTTCACGTACGAGCCGAGGAACGTGAGGATGCTAGCACTCGCGCCGCGCAGCTTCGCCGACTCGCCGAACAGCTGGTTCACCAGCAGCTGCACCTTCGAGGCGAAGTCCGCGACGGCGCTGTTCGCGAGCAGCACCTTCAGTTGCAGCACCTCGAACTGGTAGGCCGGCGTCGTGTCGGTCATCCCGCTCGACTCGTAGTCGATCAGCCCGAAGATCGTGCTCGGCTTCGCGGCGAGTCCGGTCGTCGGATCGGGGACGATCGGCGTCACCGTGATCCCGACATGGTGCGCGACGAACTCGGCGGGATCGATCCCGGCCGCGAGCCCGGCGAGTTCCTGCGGAAGCCCGTCGAGCGGAACGCGCGCGCTCAGCGCGAGGACCCCGTTCCAGCCCGGATCGTCGAGCACGGTGTTGACGAAGTACTGCATGTCGGGATCGGACGGGTCAGCGTCGGCGATCGTGGCCTGCAGCTGCTGCTGCACCGCGGGGACCGACGCGTTGAACGCGGTCGGATTGGCCCACGTCGTCGTGTCGTCGACGAGATCGCGCAGCCGGCCGTTCGCGAACTTGAAGATCAAGATCGTGCGGTACGCCGACCACGAGTACGGCGAGAGGTCGAACACGTAGCCGGCGGCCGTGAGGTGGAAGCGCGACGCGGACGCGAGCATCGAGTAGCCGTAGGTGACCGGCTGGTCCTGGTACATCGAGAACCCGACCGCGGCGTAGCCGATGACGACCTGCACCCACGTCGCGTAGTCCGCGGGCGTCAGGACGTTGGCGATCGCGGTCGCGATCGCGTCGTACGACGGATACGTCGTCCCGACCAGCGGCTTCAGCGCATCGACGACTTCCGTCGGAATGCCCGGGACGAGCGCGAGATTGAGCATCGCGTTGTCGGTCAGCACGTACGGCGAGAGCAGCCGCAGCACAGCTTCGCGGTACGTCTCGAGGTGCTCGTATGACGTGCCGTCGAGCGGCGCGAGCCGGTCGACGACCGCGCTCGGCACCTGCGCGACGAGGACGAGCTGGTCGCGCACGATCTTGCTCATCGCGTACTCGACCGACGCGTTGTTCAGGAACGCCGTCGCATCGGAGGCGACCAGGAAGAGCTGATTGCTCTGCAGCGCCTCGCGCAAATCGCCGTGCACGTCGTGCAGGTTCAAATCTTCGGTCGTGCCGTCGGCAAGCTGCGACTGCGCAAGCGTCAGCGTCGTCCAATCGTCACCGTCGCGTTCGAGCAGCAGCCCCTGCGGCGTCGTCGAGCGGTTCGCGACGGCCGCGAACGCCTGCGCGGCCGACGCCGGCGGCGGACCGCTCGCAGCGATTGCGGTGCGGCGCGCCGGGCTCAGCAGCTTCAACTCCAAGTCGCGGAAGAAGGACACGGCCGGCAGCGCAGTCCCGGCATACGGGGCAAGCGGGAACGGCTGCGGCGCGCCCTCCGACGAGCGACCCTTCGACAAGCTCAGGGTGACGGGTGACGACGAGCTCGAGGCGGCGGGTGACGACAAGCTCGACGCGACGGGTGACGAGGAGCTCGACGCGACGGGTAGCGAGGAGCTCGACGCGGCGGGCGGCGGTGGCAGCGCGCCGGCTGGGAGCGCGAGGTACGAGAGAAATTCCGCATCGCCGCCGCCGGGCTGGTGCAGCACCGCGCTGTCGGGCTGGGCGAAGTACGTCAGCGTCGGCGGGGTGTCGGTGGCGGCGCTCGCCACGTCGAAGCGCGCTGCATCGGCCGTTGCTACGACGGTCGGGCTTTCCGCGTAAATGTTCGCGTACGACGTCGTCGCGTCGGTGCTGAGCCCGCTGAACGTCACGCGCACGTCGCCGCCGGTAGGTTGCTGGAACGTCGCGGGCGCGTACGCGGCGCCGTTGGGCTCGAAGCGCAGCACATTCGTCGCGCCCTCGGCCAGCGCGGCATACTCGGCGCCGGAAAGTCCCGCCATCAGCGTCGCGCGATACAGACCGGACCCTTCGACAAGCTCAGGATGACGGGAGACGGCCTCAAGCCCACGGGAGAAACTATCCTGAGCTTGCCCCCCGTCACCCTGAGCTTGTCTCTCGTCGCCCTGAGCTTGCCCCCCGCCACCCTGAACTTGCCCCCCATCACCCTGAGCTTGCCGCCCGTCACCCT
>JAFAMK010000023.1 GCA_019233415.1 Vulcanimicrobiota bacterium | reverse complement strand
TCGAGCGCAACAAAGAGGGCGGGCTGCTCAAGGAAAACGCCGACATCCTCACCGAGCTGGCCGCGCCGCTCAAGCTCGACGACGCGCCGCCGCAGGCGCTCGCGACATACCCGACCTACCCGCGCATGTTCGCCTCGGTCGGTGCTGCCGACGCCGACATGGTGCGCGGCGTCGATGCGGCGCGCGCGTCGCTCGCGATGCTCGACGTGGGCCTGGGCGACCTCGACTCATTCGTGCAAGAACTGCGCCACACGCAGCTCGACGGAAGCGGCGACATCGCGCTGGCCGACTACCACCGGCTCGAACCGCTGGTGACGAAGGCCGTCGACTCGCTGAACAAGGCCGCGGTCGGCGCGACCCAGGCCTCGCAGCTGTACAACATGGCCCGTGCGCGCCAGCTCGAGACGCGGATCGACATGCTCGGGCTCCAGGAGTCGCCGGACCGCTACGCGACGTTCCAGCACGCGCTCGACGTGCGGTTCCACACCAAGGGCGTCGAATACGAAGACCTCGCGCACGAGGACCTCACGCCGGGCCAGGTCGCCGCGGCCGTGATCGTCGGCGCCGACACGAACGCCGCGCCGCAGGCCGTCCTGGCCGAAGCCAAGGCGACCAACAAGAGCATCGTCGACCTCGCCAACGCGCGCGGCATGTATGCGCAGGCCTTGGAGATCTTCCTCGGGCTCGTCTACCTCGACTACACGGACGATCCCGACAAGGAGGCGCGCGGCCGGGCGTAACCAGCCTCGGCCGGACGGGGTAGGAGCAGTATGTGAACGCCTCGTCCGCCGTCGCCGCTTTCGAACGCCTGCGCGGATCGCTCAACGTCGGAGCGGTCCACGCGGGAGCCCGCCGCCCGTTCAAGTTCTTCGTCTGCGGTGACCCGGGGCTCGTCGCCGAGCTGCGCGTGGTTCTTCTCGCAGGCTTCAACGACGGGACGATCCCGCCCGAGGCCGCGGCCACCGTCGAGACGCTCGACGTGCAGCGCACCGTCGACACGATCGACGCCCGCGCCATCGTCTGCGTCGGGCGGCCGCCTGACCGCGGCTCGTTCGGGCTCGAACGGCTCGCTGCGCTGAAGCTGCCGGTCCTCGTCCTGGTCGCCGACCGCGACGTCACCGCGCCGAGCGGGCCCAGCCAGGCGCCGGGCCCCGGCGGCGTCGAGGAGTACGTCGTCGACCGGATCGCGCACGAGACGCTGCGCGGGCGCTTCTTCCCGCACCTGATCGACACGTGCCGCGGGATCGAGATCGCGGTCGGCCGCCGGCTGCCGGCGCTGCGCGAGACGGTCGCCGCGAAGCTGACCCGCGACGCCGCGCTCAATGCCCTCAAGGTCGCCGGCGCGAGCGCCGTCGTCGACCACGTCCCGGTGCTCGGGATCGTCCTCGGCGCGTTCGCCTCGGGCGCCGACATGTTCGCGATCACCGGCATCCAGATGACGCTGATGCTCAACATCGGCGCCGCCTACGGCCGCGACCCCGACCTCTCCGCGATGTGGGAGCTGCTCCCGATCGTCGGCGGCGGGTTCGGCTGGCGTGCGCTCGCGCGCGAGCTGTCCGGATTCATCCCCGTCGGCGGGGTCTTCATCAAGGCCGCGATCGCCTACGCCGGGACGGTCGTCGTCGGCGAGGGCGTGCAATATTACTATCGCCACGGGCGCCAGATGAACGTCGAGGACGCCGCGCACGTCTACGAGGACGCGAAAGCCTCCGCGATGACCTTCGCGCGCGAGTTCCTGGCCCGGTTGCGCCGCGGCGGCGGGAGCAACGGGGCGGGCTAGTTTCCGGAGGCCAGGTACTCCAGCAGCGCCTCGTCGTCGAGGTCGCGCCGCGGGTCGCTGAGCGTCGGCCGGACGTGGTCGGCGATCTGCCCGGCGACCCGCATCCGCGCCGCCGGATCGAGGCTGCCAGCCCGGGCCAGGAAGCGTTCGACCAAGACGCGGTTCGTTTCGGAGAGCCCGCTCGCGGCGTGCGCCGGCCGCGCCAGGTAACCGTCGAGGTCGGGGACCGCGCTGCGGTCGCGCACGACCAGCGTGCCGGCCGCGAAGTCTCCCAGGCGCTTGTTCTCGGGCGAGAGCAGCGCGCTGACCGCCGAGAGCGTGTAGAAGCCCAGCAGCAGCTCGGCGATGCGGACGAGGTTGCGGATCACCGCCGCGCCCAGGTCGACCGGAAAGCCGCCGTCGCGAACGACGCGCAGGCCGAGAAGGCGCTTTCCGGGCGTGCGCCCCGACCACCACGCCTCGAAGATGATGAACCAACCGAAGAAGACCAGGAACGTGAAGGCGACCCAGAAGGCGATCAGCCATGCCCCGGCCACTTTGCCGAGGAACCCGTTTCGGCTCAGCGTCGGCGAGGCGAAGGCAAACGCCATCAGCAGCGCGATCGCGATCGTGACCTGCGCGACCATGTCGACGACGACGGCCAGGAACCTGCTCCCGATCCCCGCCAGCTCGTAGCGAATCGAAACCGCTTCTCCAGTACGAACGTCGACATCGCGCAGCACGGTCGGACGGTCTTCGGCACAGGCGGCGCGAATTCGTGCGCGCGATGCGAGAGCGGCGGTTCGTCAAGGCGCGGCGCGGGCGTTGGGATCGGCTCAGTGTCCTGGTCGACCGAGCGTCGGGACGCGGCGTGCGCGCGCTCACCGCGGACGAGATCGACGAGCTGGCGCTGGCGTACCGCGCCGCGACGAGCGATCTGGCGATCGCGCGCACGCGCGGCGAGGACGCGCTCGTTCTCGATCACCTCAACCGGCTGACCGCGCGCGCACACGCCGTCGTCTACGTCGCGACCGCGCGCAACGGCTGGCACCGCGTCGTCGACTTCGTCATGCGCGGGTTTCCGCGCGAGGTGCGCCGCTCGTGGGCGCCGATCGTGTTCTGCGCGCTGGTGACGATCGTCTCGGCGCTGATCGCCTACGGCTCGGTCAGCGCCGACCCGGCGAACGCGCACGCGCTGCTCCCCGACATGGACCTCGCGCCGCCGACGAAAGCGCTGCACGACTCGAACTTCGGGTTCGACCGCGCCTACTCGCCGGCGGCGGCCTCGGAGATCATCACCAACAACGTGAAGGTCGCCGCGATCGCGTTTGCCGGCGGAATCACCGGCGGAGTGCTGACCGGCTGGATCATCCTCGAGAACGGCTTGATGGTCGGCGCGCTCGGCGCGCTCTACGCGAAGGCCGGCTTCGGCCCCGACTTCTGGGCGACGATCGCGCCGCACGGCGTCATCGAGCTGACCGCGATCCAGATCGCCGGCGGCGCGGGGTTGATCGTCGCCGGCGGCTTCCTGCGCCCGGGCCGCGCGCGCCGCACCGACGCGCTCGTCGCGGCCGCACGGCGCGCCGCGACGCTCGTCCTCGGCGTCGCGCTGATGCTGTGCGTCGCCGGGACGATCGAAGGCTTCATCTCGCCGCAACGGCTGCCGATCCCCGCCCGCGCCGCGATCGGCGCGCTCACCGCCGTCGCGCTGATCGCGTATTTGATCGGTGCTGGATCAAAGAAGTCCACGGGTCTTGATGTCGACGTACGCGTCGAGCAGCGCGACGGTCAGCTCGGCGGCCGGGACGTCGACGATCAGAATCCCGCGATTGCGTAGCGCGGCGACGGCGCGCGCGCGTTCTTCGAACAGCGTTGCGGCGACCGCCGCGCGGTAGGCGTCGGTCACGTCGTTCGGCTCGCGCCGCAGCGCGCCCGCGATCGCCGCGTCGTTCATCAGCACGACCAAGACCAGGTGACGCGTGGTCAGCAACTTCGTCGCGCCGAGGACCGCGCTCGACGCAACCGGGTCGAACAGGTCGGTGAACAGGACGATCAAACTGCGGCGGCGCAGCGTGCGCTCGATCTCGATGAACGCGCGCTCGTAGTCGGCCTCCTCGAAGCGCGGCTCGAGGTCGGAGAGGACGTCGGTCAGCTGCGCGGTGTGCTGCGGTCCGCCGCCGGGCGCGACGCGCGCGACGACCTCGGCCGCGAAGGCGACGATCCCGACGCGATCGGCGGCGAGCCGCGCGATCGCCGCGACGGCGAGCGCCGCGCTGACCGCGTAGTCGAGCTTGCGGCGGTCGCCGAGCCGCGGCGACATGAGCCGTCCGGCGTCGAGCGCGACGACGATCTGCTGCGCGCGCTCGACCTCGTACTGCGCGACCATCGCGCGGCCCCGGCGCGCCGTCGCTTTCCAGTCGATCGTGTTGAACGCGTCGTCCGGCGTGTACTCGCGCAGGCTCGCGAACTCGCCGCCGACGCCGCGCCGGCGCAGCCGCCGCAGTCCGGCTTCGATCAGCTTCGTACGTGCGACGAGGTCACCGCTGCGGTCGAGCGCGGACAAGTCCGGCATCACGCGCAGGTCGGCCGGGACGCGAAAGGCGCGGCGCAGCTCGACGATCCCCAGCCGCGAGAGAATCCGCGCGTGGAACGAGCGCAGCGCGGTGCGCCCCCGCTCGCGCGGGACGACCGCGATCGTCGCCGTCGTGCGCGAGCGCGGCGGGACGACCGCGTGCGCCTCGTCGAGCGCGATCGCGAGCTTCTCGGCCGGCGCCTCGACCAGCGCGACGCGCCGTTCGTGCGAACTGCGGTTGGTGATCTCGTAGACGAGCGTCTCCGGCCGCGCCAGCGCGAACCGCGGCGGCACGATGCGCACGATCTCCAGCGGGCCGCGCAGCAACGCGGCGTCGTATACGACGAGCGCCGCGAACGCCAGCAGCCCGAGCCCGAGCGCGAGCGGCCACGGCAGCGCCTGCGCGAGGCCGAACGCAACGAGCGCGAGACCGAGCAGCGCGGTGATCCCGCGCGGCGCGATCCGCGGCACTCAGTTCTCCGGCGCGCGCACGGAGGCCAGGACGCGCGTGACGACGTCGTCCGCGCTCGTCCCGTCCAGCTCGGCCTCGGGGCGCACGATGATGCGGTGCGGCAGCACGATCGGCGCGACGTCCTTGACGTCGTCCGAGGTCGCGAACGCGCGCCCGTCGAGGTACGCCGCGGCCTGCGCGGCAACGAGCAGCGCCAGCGCGGCGCGCGGGCTCGCGCCGAGCGCGACGTCGGGCGAGGTGCGCGTCGCGGCGATCACGTCGTAGAGATACGCCTGCAGCGACTCGGCGACGTGGATCGCGCGGACTGCACGGCGTGCCGCGAGCACGTCGTCGGCGCCGGCGACCGCTTCGACGCCGGCCGCGTCGAGGTCGTGCGCGTCGAAGCCGGCGACCGCACGCGCGATCAGCGCGCGCTCGTCGTCGGGTGACGGGTAGCCCGTGCGCACGCGCACGAGGAAGCGGTCGAGCTGCGCCTCGGGAAGCGGGTACGTCCCTTCGAACTCGATCGGGTTCTGCGTCGCGCAGACCAGAAACGGCGCCGGAAGATCGTAGGTCGTGCCGTCGATCGTGACGCGCCGTTCCTCCATCGCTTCGAGCAGCGCGGCCTGCGTCTTCGGCGGGGTGCGGTTGATCTCGTCCGCGAGCAGCACGCCCGCGAAGACGGGGCCGCGCCGGAGCGAGAACGTCGCGCTGCGCTGGTCGAAGACCGTCGTCCCGACGACGTCGGACGGCATCAAATCCGGCGTGAACTGGATCCGCCCGTACGAGACGCCGAGCAGCCGCGCCAGGACGCGGACGGTCAGCGTCTTCGCGGTACCGGGAACGCCCTCGATCAGCGCATGGCCGCCGCCGAGGACCGCGACCAGCAGCGCGAACGCGACGCGGTCACCGCCGACGACGACGCGGGCCAGCCCGTCGCGCAGGCGATGCGAGACGTCGGTCGGGGTTGGTTGCACGGATGGTCTCCTCTCGGGCGGTTCGGGCGAGTCGGGCCACGTCGACGAGCGCGGCATCATCGGTGATCGGCTGCATCGCGGCGTGCGCGGCACGTTCGGCGAAGCCGCGGTACTCGGGCGTGTTCGGCGCGCGCGCGACGGTGCGGCGCAGGTCGGCGACGAGCGCGTCGCGCGCGTGGTCGCGCGCCCGCGCGCGCTCGTAGAGCGCGGCGACCGCGTCGATGAACTCGTCGGAGGTCGGCTCGCGCGGCGCGCGCAGGCGGACCGGCGGGCCGAGCGGGACGATCCCGTACAGCAGCCACAGCAGTCCGGCGAGCGCGGCGAGCGCCAGCGCGACCAGCTCCGGCGCGGTCAGCGCGCGGTACCAGGGCTTCTCGGCGACGTCGGTGCGGACGGCTTCGTCGAATGCGACGAGGCCGCCGGCGCGTCTCGGCTGCGCGACGAGAAACGCCAGCCGCGCCGCGTCGCCGTGCGCGAGCGCGTCGTTCTCGAAGAAGCCCGCGTCGGAGACGCCGACGACCTCGCCCTTCCCGTAGCGGTAGCGCACGACGAGCATCCCGGCCTTGTCGCGCAGCAGCGTCTCGACGTGCTTGTGGGGTGCGGTGACGAGCCGGAAATTGCCGCGCCCGGAAAGCGCCGCGACGAGCGCCGACCACGGTCCGCGCAGCGTGCCGCCCTCGCCGTTCGTCTCGTCGAGGAAGACGCGCTCGTCCTTGTCGTCGCCCTTCCCGGCGGGCGGGGTCAGCCCGATGTCGACGAGCCGTCCACCGCCGCGCACCCAGGCGCGCAGCGCGTCGCGCTCGGCAACGTTCCAGAGCACTGGCAGGCCGTCGCCGGGGAAGGCGACGATCAGCGTGTCGACGCGACCCGCCGGCAGCGCGTCGTGGTGCTCGCCGAAGCGCCCGACGCGCAGCCCTTCGCGCCGCAGCAGCTCGTACCACCCGCGGTAGCCGCCGTAGCCGAAGTCCGCGCTCGCACGCGTCGGCGGCGGGGTCGACGGAGCGGGTTTGGTGAGCACCGAAACGGCGACCAGCGCGAGAAGCGCGAGCGCCGCGACGACGTAGTCGCGCTTCACGCGGGCGTGACGACGCGGTCGTACGCGTCCCGCATCCGCGCGACGAGCGCCGCGTCGGCGTCACGGTCGCCGAACAATGCGACGACCGCGTCGCGCGCAAATGCGTCGAACTGCGGATCGCGCACCGCGCGCCGCCATTCGCCCGGCGTACGCGCCGCGTCGTAGCGAACGCGACCGGCCTCGTCGAGCGCGTGCAGCGCCGACGCCCACAGCAGCGCCGCCGCTTCGTGATGGCGGCCCTGCGTGGCCGCCTCGAGCGCGCGCGCGAACAGCGCGCGGGCGCCGGCCGGCGCGTCGAGCGCCTCCGCGCCCGCGAGCGTGTGCGTCGTGCGCCGCGGCGCGTAGGCGCGGACGAGCCGCACGATCAGGTACGCCAAGCCGAGCACGAGCGCGACGAGGACGACGATCGCGATCACGCGCGAGAGAAACTCGTTTCCGGTCAAGTGGTTGAACGGCTCCCACAGCCGCTTCCAGAACGCGGCGAACGCTTCCCAGAGCACGTCGTACCACGTCTTCTGCGGCGGTTCCGGCGCCGCGGTCTGATACCGCGCATCGGTCAGGATGCGGTGCGCGACCGCGCGCGGGTCACCGTGCGCCCACGGCGCCTTCATGCGACGGGAAGCGCCGGCTCCGCCGCGAGCGCGAGATCGTAGCCTTCGCGGCGCACGCGCACGTCGATCGCGTACACGACGACGAACACCGTGACCAGCCCTTGGAGCAGCACCGTGCCGACGCCGTTGATCACGAAGTAGAGGACTTCGACGTGGGTCAGCGCGGTGACCGTCGCGGCGATCCCGATCACCGGGATGATACCGGCGTAGCTGACCGCGAGGATGATGAACCCGCCGACGACCATGCGCAGCAGCATCGGTCGCGCGAGCCCGCGCCGCATCGCGATCCCGATCGCCGTGACCGCGTTGGACGTCTCGGTGACGACCGCGACGGCCGCGGCGTAGTAGGTCATGAACGCCCACGCACCGACGGCAGCGAACGCGGCGATGTCGATCAGTCCGAGGACGATCCCGGCGACGATCGCGGGGATCGTCGCGTGCAGCGCGGCTAGCGCGGCCGCGACGAAGATCGTCAGCAAGTACAGGATGAACGGCGGGATCATCCCGATGATCGCGATCACGATGAAGACGAGCCCGACGACGAGCTGCGGAAACCAGCAGCGCAACCCCGTCCGGTACGCTTCCGCGACGGACACGCGCGAGCCGCTGTATGCTGCCGCCACGGTGGCGATGATCGCGCTGAGCATCAGGAGCTGCAGGATGATCCCGCCGAGGATGACGACGACGACCAGCGAGCCGTTCCCGCTGTCGAGCTCCATCATTTTCGTCGCCTCGCGTGAGGCGGCCGTATCGGTGCCCGCGCGAATGATCGCCGCCATGTCGGAGAACACGCGGCCGGAGTGCGGCTGCGAGATTGCCTGCAGCGCCATCACCGGGACGAGCACGATCGCCAGCACGATGACGATCGGAACGAACTGCCGCACGAACAGCGTCACGGCACGATCGAGGATTTCGCCGGCGCCCAGTGGGCGGAGTTCGGTGTTCTCCACGCGGCGGGAGCGTTCGCGCGCGCCCGGCGCGAATCCCGGGACGATGGACGTCGGCACGATCGCCGCGCTGTGGCGCTATCCGGTGAAGGCCCTGCGGGCCGAGCCGCTCGCGCAGGCCACGGTTCTTCCCGACGGGCTCGCGGGCGACCGCACCGCCGCACTCGTCGTCGAGAGCCCGACCCACGCGCGCGCCGGCAAGCCGTTCCGCGGCAAGGAGTCCTCGCGGCTGCACCTGACCGCGGACCCCGAGACCGCCGCGTCCTACGCCGCCGACGACGGCGTCCTGGTCACCCTCGACCGCAGCGAGCCGCGCTGGTTCGACGCGCGTCCCGTCTCGGTGCTCCTCGACCGGTGGGTCCACGACGTCGAAGCGCTGGTCGGCGAGCCGCTCGACCCACTGCGCTGGCGCCCGAACCTCTACGTCACCGCGGCCCCGGGCTTCGCCAAGCGCGAAGCCGAGATGGTCGGGCTGACGCTGCGCGCCGGCACGGTGGTGCTGGAGGTCGTCACGGTCATCCGGCGCTGCGTCACGACGACCTGGGACGTCGCGACCGGCGAGGCGCTGCCGTCCGTCCTCGAACGCGTCGCGACGCAGCGCGCGAACGTCGTCGGCGTCTACTGCGAGGTCGTCACGCCGGGCGAGCTCGCGCGCGGCGATGCTCTCACGGCCGAGTGAGCGCTACAGCGCGCGGCGGCCTTCGATCGCGCGCGCGAGCGTCGTCTCGTCGGCGTAGTCGAGGTCGCCGCCGATCGGGAGCCCGTAGGCGAGCCGCGTGACGCGCACGCCGCTCGGCACCAGCAACCGCGAGAGGTAGAGCGCGGTCGCCTCGCCTTCGGCGTTGGGGTTGGTCGCGACGACGATCTCGTCCGGCGCCTCGGCCGCGACGCGGTCGACCAGCTCGCGCACGCGCAGCTGCGAGGGGCCGATCCCGTCCATCGGCGAGATCAGCCCGCCGAGCACGTGATAGCGCCCATCGTACGCCGAGGTGCGCTCGATCGCGAAGACGTCCTTCGCCTCGGCGACGACGCAGATCAGCGAACCGTTGCGGCGCACGTCGGCGCACACGGCGCACGGGTCGTCCTCGGTGATCGAGAAGCAGCGCGAGCAGAGGCGCACGCGTTCCTTCAAGTGCACGATCGCCTCGGCGAGCGCGTCCGCGTCGGCCTTCGGCCGGTTGAGGAGAAAGAAGACGAGCCGTGCGGCGGTCTTCGGGCCGATCGTCGGGAGCTTGCTGAACTCGTTGATCAGCGCCTGGACGGGGCCCGCGAGCGTGGTCGAGATGGTGCGCTCCGCCTACATTCCCGGAATCTTGATCCCGCCGGTGACCGAGCCCATCCGCTTCGCGGCGAATTCCTCGGCCTTGCCGCGCGCGTCGTTGAACGCCGCGATGATCAGGTCTTCGAGCGTCTCGACGTCGTCCGCGTCGACGACGCTGCGGTCGAGCGCGATCTTCGTGACGCGAAAGTCGCCGGTCATCGTCAGCTTGACGACGCTGCCGCCGGCGACGCCCTCGACCGTCGTGCTCTGGATCTCGTCCTGAGCTTTCGCCATCTCTTGCTGCATCTTGCGCAGCTGGTTCATCATCTGGTTGTTCATCTGTCCTCGGTCTTCGGCGCCGGCGTTCACGAGAGCTTTTCGAGCGCGTAGCGCATCAGGTCGTCCTGCTCTTCGCCGTCGTCGTTGCCGGCGCCGGTCTCGGGCGGCGGCCCGCCCGCGCCGACCGCGACGCGCAGGTCGAGCGCGCGCCCCGTCACGTCGGCGATCGCCTTCTTCACCGTCGCCGCGTCCTTCTTGAGCACCTCGCTCGCCATCGGGTCGGGGACCCGCAGCGTCAGCACGTCGCCCTCGAGCGACGCGACCGTCGCCCGCGAGAGCCCCGCGCGCAGCGAGGTCTTTTCGCTCTCTGCGCGTGTGCGGATGTTCTGCCACAGCGTGCGCAGCTTCTGCAGCGACAACTCCGTCGGCGCGACCGCCGGCTGCTGCTTCTGTGGTGGCGCGGGCTGCGGAGGCGGCGGCGCCGGTACGGGCTCCGGTTCGGGCGCCTTCGCGACCGGCTTGGCGCGCGGCGGCGCCACGGGCGCTGGCGCGGGGCGTGGTGCGGCAGCGTCGCCGGACTCCAGCGCGCTGATGCGGGCGGCCAGCGCGTCGAGGCTCGGGTCTTCGCCCTGCAGCACGAAGCGCAGCACCGCGCTCTCCACTTCGAGCCGTGCGTTGCCGGAGCCGCGCGCCGCGGCGAGCGCGTCGGCGAGTAGGCGCAGCGCGCGCACGAGCCGCGCCTGCGGCGTCGCGGCGGCGCGCTCGCGCGCGCTCTGCGCGTCGTCCTCGGCGAGGTCGCGGGCGAGCAGTTCGGGGTTCACGCGCGCGACGAGCAGGTGGCGGAACTCGGCGATCGTGCTGCGGATCAGCCCGGTCATGTCGGTCCCCGCGTCCGACGCCTCGTCGACGATGCGCAGCGCCTGCGCCGCGTCGCCGTCGAGCGCCGCGTCGCGCAGCGCGCGCGCGAACTCGCGCCCGGTCTGGCCGAACGCCGCATCGACGACGGTCGCGTCGACCGGACCGTTCGCGAACGCGGCGACCTGTTCGAGCATCGTCAGCGCGTCACGCAGCCCGCCGTCGGCGCGGTACGCGATCGTGCCGAGCGCCGCATCGTCGATGACGATTCCCTCGGCGTTCGCGATCTCGCGCATCCGCGCGATCATCGTCGGGATCGCGATGCGCCGAAATGCGTAGCGCTGGCAGCGCGAGAGAATCGTCGGCGGCAGCGCTTCGGGCGCGGTCGTGGCGAGCACGAACACCGCCCACTCCGGCGGCTCTTCCAGCGTCTTCAGAAACGCGGTGGCGCCCTCTTTAGTGAGCATGTGCGCTTCGTCGATGATGTACACTTTCTTGCGCATCACCGAGGGCGCGAACTTCACCGCGTCGCGCAACGCGCGAATCTCGTCGATGCCGCGGTTCGACGCGGCGTCGATCTCGAGTACGTCGAGCGCGGTCCCGTCGAGGATCGCGACGCAGTTCGGGCAGGTGTTGTCGGGCATCGCCGTCGGCCCGTTGACGCACTCGATGCAGCGCGCGAGAATCTTCGCGGCCGACGTCTTGCCGGAACCGCGCGGGCCGGAAAACAGGTACGCGTGCGCGAGGCGGCCGGTCTCCAGGGCCGTCGTCAGCGTCTTGACCACCGCGTCCTGGCCGACCAAATCGGCGAACGTCCGTGGCCGCCAGGTTCGATACAGCGACACCCCCGTAGATTCGGGGCGCCACAGGCCGGTCCCGTCCGGCGGAGTCCGGCAGATCGCTCCTCTCAGGAGCAACTCGGCACGGTTTCACAGCGTTTTAAGGAGGTCCGGGTAGGGTACCCGGAGTGCGCCGGCATTGAGATGGCCGCGGCGCCCGCTTTCCAAGCGAGGCGTCGCCTCTCGTCTGCGAGTGGGCGGGTACCGAGATCGAGGGACGATGACAACCATGGTCGACTTGCGCGCGGCGCTGCGCGAAAAGTTCGGATACGAGCGGTTCAACCCCGGACAGGAAGAGGTCATCTCCCGCATCATGGACGGGGAGGACACCCTTGCAATCCTGGCGACCGGGGCCGGCAAGTCGCTCTGCTACCAGCTCCCCGCGCTGCTGATGGGCGGGACGACGATCGTCGTCTCACCGCTCATTGCGTTGATGAAAGATCAGCTCGACATGCTGTCGGAGCGCGGCGTCACCGCGACCGCGGCGCTCAACTCGACCCTCTCCGAAGACCAGGAAATCACGGCGATGGCGCGCATCGCATCCGGCGAGCTGAAGATCGTCTTCGTCACGCCCGAGAAGCTCGAAGACGACGCGTTCGTCGCGCTCTTGCAGAAGCTGACGATTCCGCTGTTCGTCGTCGACGAGGCGCACTGTATCTCGCAGTGGGGTCACGACTTCCGCCCCGCCTACCTGAACCTGGGCAAGGTGATCCGCCAGCTCGGGAAGCCGACCGTCCTCGCGCTCACCGCGACGGCGACCCCGGCGGTCCGCGAGGACATCCTCATCCAGCTCGGGATCCCGCACGTCAAGCCGATCGTCAAAGGGTTCGACCGCCCGAACCTGCAGTACGTCGTCAAGCGCGCCGAGAGCGAAGCCGGCAAACTCAAGGAACTGAAGGAACTCTTCCAGCGCGGCGAGCTGGAGGCGACCGGGATCGTCTACACCGCGACGATCAAGAACGCGCTCGAAGTGCAGAAGTACCTGCAAGACGAGCTGGGTCTGCCCGCGGCCGTCTACCACTCGAAGCTGCAGAAGCACGACCGCACCGCGGTCCACGAGCTGTTCATGCAGGAGGCGATTCGCGCCGTCGTCGCGACCAACGCGTTCGGCCTCGGGATCGACAAGCCGAACATCCGGTTCGTCGTGCACTACGATCTGCCGGGCTCGGTCGAGGCGTACACGCAGGAGGCGGGCCGTGCCGGCCGCGACGGCGACCCGTCGAAGTGCGTGCTGATCTACCGCATGAGCGACACGCGCGTGCAGAACTACTTCCTGACCGGCAAGTATCCCGACGTCGAGGAAGTGCAGAAGGTCTTCGGGACGCTCGAAATCTTCGGCGACCAGGAAGGCGGCGTGAGCCTGACCGACCTGCGCAAGATCACGCAACTTCCGCTCACCAAGCTCAAAGTGATCCTCGCGCTGCTCAAGAAGGGCGGCTTCATCGAGAACGCGATGCGCGGGAAGTACGTGCTGACCGAGGCCGCGCGCGAGCAGCGCGAAATGGTCCTCAACCTCGCCAACTACGAAACGAAGAAGAAGTACGACCAGTCGAAGCTCGCGATGATGCTGCAGTACGCCGAGACGACGGGCTGCCGGCGCCGCTTCATCCTGAACTACTTCGGTGAGGACTACGACGCCGAGACCTGCGGCGCGTGCGACAACTGCCTCGACGGCCACCGGGTCCTGACCTCGTCGGGCTACCGGATCGCCGATGTGGTCTACCACCCGAAATTCGGACAAGGCACGGTCGAGCGCGCCGAGAAAGACCTCGTCACGGTGCTGTTCCCGAACGTCGGCTACAAGACGCTCTTGGCATCGGCCGTCTCGCGGGAGCCCGCCGAACAGAAGATCGCGTAACCCGTTCCGGATAAGGAGTCGCTTGCGACGCGTCCTCGCGCCGTTCTGTAGCCTCGCGTTGGTGGTCGCCGCCGCGCTCGCCGCGTCGGCACAAGTGAATCCCCCCGTCCCACCGCCCAGCACCGGACCGGTCAACCCGCCCGGCAACGTCGTGACGCCCGTCCCCGCGGCGTCCGCATCGCCGGGGGCATCGGCATCGCCTGGCGAGTCGGCCAGCCCAGTGCCGACCGCGACGCCCACGCCGCCCCCAATCGTGGTCGAGCCGCCGCTGCTGAACGTCGAACCCGGCAAGACCGTCGCGGGCCGCATCAACAGCGCGCTCGGCGACGTGACGAGCACCGTCGCGGACGCGACCGTCGCGACCGCCGTCGTCGATCAGGCGCAGCGCGTCCTCTACGTGACCGGCGTGAAGGTCGGCACGACGACCGTCACGCTGACCGACACGCGCGGCGTGACGCGCGACGTCCCTGTCCGCGTCGCGAACGCCGCGGGCACCGTTGCCGACGAGACGTCGCTGCGCGTCACCGGGAACCCGACGTCCACCGACTATCTGCGCGAAGCGATCGTGACCGCGGTCACGCGCGCCGCAAACGCGCGGATCGGCGCAACCGTCACCGTCGCGCCCGACGGCATTCCACTGCGGGGCGACCTGAAGATCGACGACCGTCTCGAGCTCGACGTCCCCGTGCGGATCAGCGGCAACGGCTACCTCGACGTCAACGGCTCGACGCACGTGAGCGTCGAGAACACCGCGCTCCCGACGATCCAGCCGTCGCGGCTGCTCGTCAGCGACTATCCGGAGCGGCTGACCGCGAACGGCGTGCTGTTCACCGCGCGGCTCGACCGCACGCAGGCACAGCGGTTCCTGTACTACCACTACAACCCCGGAAGCGAACCGGCGCGCCGCATCGTGCTCGTCGCGCGCAACACGTCGAACGCGCCGGCGACGGTGCAGATGATCGACGGCAGCGCCGGGCCGGGGCCGAACGAGATGGAGGTCGGGCACCTCTCGACCAAACGGTTCTTGGTGCGCGAGGCGCGCAACGAGGGCCAGGTCCTGACGATCGCCGCGGGCGCGACCACGAGCCTTGTCGTGCACCCACTGCCGCCGCAGAGCGTCGTCAGCGGCATCTTGCAGCTGCGCCTGGTGAGCGGCGACCCGCTCGAGCTGGCGCTGGTCGCACAAGACGCGATGGCCATGGACGAAGCACCCGGCGACACCTCGCAACTGCTCTCCGGCGGCGCGCCGCACGCGCGCGGCGTCTACCCGGTGCCGTCGTTCGTCTTCGAGCGCACGTACGACGTCGAAGGCGACGACCTCGACATTCCGATCGGCCAGCTTCCGCTCCCGAACCTGCGCCAGGGCGAGGCGCTCAGCGGCGACTACGGCGTCGAGCAGACGCTGAACGTGGTGATCGTCAACATGACCCGCGGGCCGCGCGCGATCGCGCTCTATGCAAACCCGCGCGGCGGACGCGCAACGGGCACGTTCCTCGTCGACGGTACGCTCGTCCAAGCGCACGCGCTGCCGGCGTTCTCGCGGTTCAAGATTTGGCAGGAGACGATCAATGCGGGGACGTTCCGGCGTATTCGCATCGTCACGATGCCGGAGGGTGGGTCTTCGTATCCGCTGCGCCTGACCTTTGCCCCGGATGACGGTTCGGTGCCCCCTGGGGGGCCGGGTTCGCTGATTTACTAAGCTGTGAGGCTTGGGAACCCACTCGTCGCCCAGGAGCCGGACTTATAGATCGAAAACGCCTTGTTCAGGCTGTTGTCGGGTTGCTATGCCCTTACAACGAGCCAAATCTGGGTCAACGATCTCGAGGGAGCTCAAATGCTTACGGAAAAGCCACGCTGGCTGCTGGCTGTTGTAGCACCATCACTGGCGCTTTTTTTGTCGTCATGCGGCACCGTTACATCGAATTCCACGCCGCTATCATCCTCTATCGAATCAGACGCGGTACTTCCCACCGGTGCTGGGAGGCCGCTGACTTCGCTGGATTCGCTGGCCTCCGTCGTCCGCGATACGACAGCCGGCTCGAACTTGAACTCAGCACAACTTGTCGCACTAAATCGCGCCACGGCAATAAAGGGAGTGTTCCCAATGGAACACACCTCGTCACTCCATATCCGCCGGCCCAACAACATCACAGCGGCATCTCCGTTCGAGCACGCAAATATCGGCTCGTTCTTCGACGTTTCCGGCTATAACGGTGTATACGCCATTCAATCTTGGGCGATCAATGCAATCGCTCCTGGATCGCAACCCCGAGGCGTCAATCCACAGGGAGGAGCAACGTCGAACGTCGTTTTCGCCGATACGACGAAAGGGCCGGGAAACGAGTGCTTCGAGAGCGGTACCGGCTACTGGGCTGCAGCACCGAACGACGTAGCATCCTCGCCGCTGAGCGCTTTCTATGTCTTCGACTTCTGCAAGAACGGCGGTGAGTTTGTGGTCGTGAAAACGCTCGGAACGAGTTCTTGGTACAACTATTCGTACGTCGTTCAACACACCGACGGCACGATCTCGAACGTGTACTCTATAGAGAACTTTCTGGCATCGGACGGTAACTGGCACGCAATGCTCTACAATCAACGTACGTCGACGTGGGAAGATCTTGCCATGGAGAGCGGATCGTTGCAGTCGGGAAACACTCCGGGCAATCCTGGAGGCGAAGGATGGAGCTTCACCGAGTATTACAATGAGCCGAATCAACCACTGGGAAGCCCGGGCTATTGTCAGGACATCGGCTATGATACGAATGTCCAACAAAGTGAGCCAGTACAGGCGTCGGCATTTCTTCTACCGATCGGGTCTACGACACTGGAGGAAGTTAGCCCATCGAACACACATTTCGAAGCGCTCACGAACGACCCGAGCGGGATACCGCAGTGTTGGTCGACGCAGCAAGGCGGAGCTTTTCCCAGCTACCAGTTTACGTACGTCGGAAGCACCGGCACGACCGTTCCAGCGCGAAAGTGGAAAGTGATCACGCACAATTTCTGATTTCGCGTCGCGTCGAAGGGTTATTCTCACCGCCCCTCGACGTCTGCGTAGATTTCCATCATCCGGATCGCGGCGGTCGGCCAGCTGAAGCGTTCTGCCGCGCGCGCACGCAGTGCTCCGGCACGCGTCTGCGCCGCGTCACGGTCGGTGAGCACGCCGCGGATCGCGTCGGTCCACGCGACGGCGTCGTCCGGTGGCACCAGTGCGACGTCGTCCCCCGCGACCTCGACCAGCGATGAAGAGCGCGCAGCGACCGCCGGCAGCCCGGCGCATAGCGCCTCGGCAAGCGCGTAGCCGAAGCCCTCGTAGCGTGACGGGACGAGCGCGCACGCCGCGCGCGCATAAAGGTCGTCGACCTCCGCTCGTGTGACGTATCCGCGCAGCTCGACGCGGTCGACGACGCCGAGTTCCGCCGCACGCGCGCGGACGATGTCGGCGTACGGTGTGAACGGTCCGACCGAGACGAGGCGCAGCGAGGTGAGCGCGGGGAGCGTCTCGACGAGGACCAGGAGGTTCTTGCGCGCCTCTACTGTGCCAACGACGAGCGCGAACGGCGACTCGTCTGGCGTGCGCGTGAGCGCGGCGAAACGCTGGTCGACCCCTGGGTGGACGACGTCGACATGCGCGCTCGGGTCGACGAGGTCGCGGTACTCGTCCGCGCTGAACTGCGAGTCGCACACGATCGCCGACGCGGTGCGGTACGCGCGCGATTGCAGCGCGCCGAAGTAGGTGCGCGCGTAGGAGCGAGTGTGGCCCTGCACGCGGTGCCAGGCGAGGTCGTGCACGGTCACGACCGTTGGGAGCGTGCGTACGAGCGGCATCGTGCCGGCGGTCGCGTGGAGGACCGTCGCGTCGCTGCGCGCGGCTTGGAGCGGGAGGAAAAGCTGATCCCAAAGGATGCGGCGGTCGAAGCGCCACGGATCGAGCCCCGGCAGGCGCAACTCGCGCACGGCGACCGACTCCGCGAGCAGCGCCGCGGCGAGGTCGCGCTGGTAGACGCCGATTCCGGTCGCGGTGCCGATGGCGAGTTGCGTGTCGAGGGCGACGATCACGTCGTGCAGCGCTTCAGTGCGGGTCCGGCGAGCGGGTCGGCGGCCGGGTCGCGCGAGGTCGCGCCGCTCGCGGCACGCCGCGCGCGCGACCGCGCGAGATACGTACGCGCACCCGCGCAGTCGCCGCGCAGTGCTGCACTCCAGGCGAGGCCGCCGAACGCGTCGGCGCTGTTCGGGACGACCTCGACGGCGTGCGTGTACCAGCGCGTCGCGGCGGCGAGCGCGCCGAGTTTGAGCGACTGATAGCCGGCGGCAAGCAGGTACGTCTCTTCGTTCGGCGCGAGCGTCAGCGCACGTTCGTACGACGCCTCTGCGGCACGGTCGTACGCGGCACGACGCCCAGGATTGGACTCGCGGTACGCGGCAGCAGCTTGCAGTTGGCCGAGACGCCACCACGCTTCGCCGGTTACCTCTGCAGCGCTCGGATCGTCTCGCAACCCCGCGACTAGCCGCTGTTGGTCGGCGAGCGCGCGTGCGGGGTCGGCTACCGCGACTGCTTCGATCAGTGCTTGTGCGCGGATTACGTCGCTGGCGTGGACGTAGTTGCGCACCGCGGCGTCTCGGTCGCCGCGTGCTTCGGCGAGTTGGCCGCGCAGGTCGGCGCTCGGCGCGTCATCGGGGAGCGTCGCGATCAACTCGCCGGCGGTTGTGAGGTCACCGTTGTGGAGTGCGGCTGCGGCGCGCGCGGCCGTTCCGCCGAGAAACGGGCGCAGCAGCTTCGGCGCGACGTCGTGCAGGAGAGCGGGGAGCGATGGGCGCACCGCGAGGTCGCCGTATGCCGCCGACGACGCGAGTTGAATCGCGCCGAGCCAGCCGACGATGAGGATGCCGGCCGCGATCAGGATCATGCGGGCCACGCTGATCCCTACGAACGAGAACGCCCCGGAACCTAGCGGCCCGGGGCGTTTCTTCCTTCGTTCGGTGGCTTGCTCGGCGCTCGTCAGAGCGCCGTACCACTAGAACCGGATCGTGAAGTTCAGGTCTTCGCGATTCTGGTTGAAGTTGAACGTCGGGAGGACGTTGTCGGTGTACTTCTGGTTCCGGAAGAAGGCCGAGATCGAACTCGTCGTCTTCGGGATGTTGTACGTGAGCGTCCCCTGGTACTGGTCCTTGCGCTCGGCGATGTTCTGGCCGACCGTCGTCGCGTACGACCCGTGGAAGGTCTGCGAGTTGTAGTCGACGCCGAAGACGAGGTCCTTCGTCAGCGGCAGCGATGCGCCGGCCGCCAGCGTCGTGTGGTACTCGTCGACGTAGTTCGGATAGAATAGGACCGGCGTACCGCCGCCCGCCTGATATGCGGCCGCCAGCGCCGCGGCGCTCGCGTCCGCCGTGCCCGACGCCGTGTTGAACGGCACGTACGGGAAGGCTGTCTTGTCGTTGCGCGCCAGGTGCTCCGTCGCGCCGCTCAGGTTGACCGCGAGGTTCTGTCCGAAGACCGGGAGCCCGAACTGCAGCCCGCCCTCGATCTTGTCGAGCTTGAGCTTCTGACCGGAGGCCGTGCCCGAACCACCGTACGCGGTCTGACCGAAGTACGCCATCTGACCGAACCCGTTCGGCGTCATCTCTTCGAGATGCTGGCCGAGGACGCGCCCGTTCAGCTTCAGGTCGCCGATGCGGAACGGCGTCGTCGCGTTCGCGGTGAAGCCTTGCGAGTTCGGCGCGAACGCGCTGAAGAACTGCGGGCCGCTCGCCACGAACGGGTTGAACACCGGGTAGATGTAGGTCAGGTTCGGGTTACGCGCCGTGCAGGTGCCGGCCGCGGTCGAGATCGCCTGCGTGCAGCCCGGCGTCGTCGAGTCGAACGTCTGGTTGATCGCTAGGTTGTTCGCGAAGCCGAAGAACTGCGGGAAGAAGTTGCCCTTCCAGAACTGGAACGTCGAGGGCGCCGGGCCGAAGTAGCGCAGCGGACCGCCGTCCATGAAGTTCGGCCCGACCGCCTGGTACTGAACCGTCGCGGTCGCCTGGTAGAGCTTGAGGCGCAGACCGATCACGGCGGCGCTGTCCGTGACGGCGGGCGTGTTGTAGAAGTCCGGCGTGTACTTGCTCCACGCGCCTTCACCGAAGATCACCGGGTGCTGCGTCTTGTCACCGCCGAGGGTGATGAACCACAGCGGCACCTGCGCGTCGACGCCGTAGACCGTGTCGCTCAGCACGCCGAAGCCGTTGCCGGCCGCGTTGCCGTTGGGCGAGGACTGGTAGAACGCGGTGTTCTCCGAGTTGATCAGGTCGGCGAAGTCGAAGATGCGGCTGACCGAGAGGCCGACTTCGGCGCCCGGCAGACCCTTGATCTTCTGGTTGATGCGCACGTTCGCGTGATAGCGCTGGTACTGGCTGTTGTTGTTGTACGTCTGGCGGACGTAGGTGATCTGCACGACCGTCCCGGCCGGGAGCGGGGTCGTGAAGACGACCTGGTTCGTCGAGTCGACGTAGTACCACCCGCCGCCGCCGATCGGACACGCGCCGCCGGTCGGCGTCAGCGCCGCCTGGCTGCAGGCGATCCCGTTGACCGCCGAGACGTAGACCGTCCCGATGGTGGCCTTCGCGGTGAGGTAGACCGAGGTGATCGACTGGCCGTTGGCGGTGAACGTATCGGTCTTCAGCGCGCCGGCGGTCGAGCCGGGAGCGCCGGGCTGGAAGTAGCTCGTCTGCGGCCGGTCGACGATGAAGAAGTAGTTGTTGTTCGCGAACTCACCGCTCGGATCGGCGACGCCGGTCAGCGTGTTGATCATCGACTGGTCGATGCGCGTCCACGAGGCCTGGAACTCCGTGAGCCCGTTCAGGATGCCGCCGATCTCGAAGCCCTTCTCGTAGGGCTGCACGGGGTTCTCGTAGCCAGGGCCCTGCTGCGTCGCGTCGGGCGCGCGGTAGGTCAGCCCCACGCGCGACGACTTGAGGTTGTCGAGCTGGCCGTCGCGGAAGTACAGGTTCGTCAGCGCGCCGGCCTTGGCGATGTTCACCACGACGTCGGGCTGGATCGAGTACTTCGCCTGCGGCGTGAACTCGCCGCCGTAGTTGTAATTGATGATGTGCACGGGCAGCGAGACCGTCAGGTTCTCGTTGATCGTGTAGATGAAGTTCAGCTTGTCGTCGAACCGGATCAGGTTACCGGCGCCGGCCTGTTCGAGGGCGCTGTTGTTCGACGGCGAGGTTACGAAGACGTTGACAAACGGATCGATGGCGCCGTGCGCGATCGTCTGCGGAACGCCGTAGCGCTGGCGGAACGAGTTGTTGTCGAGGATCGACCCGTGGAGCTGGATCGACTGCGCGAACTTCGTGCGCTTGTCGAGCGCGTCGAGCGCATCTTCGAGGTTGGTGACGCGCACGCCGAGCGAGTCCAGCTCATCCTTCAGCGCGTCGATCAGCTTCTGCAGCTTGTCGAGATCGGCTTTCGAGGCATACCCGGCCCCGTTCGCTTGCAGCTTCGCGATGACGCGTGCCACCAGCACGGCCATTTCGTAGCGCGTGAGTGGACGGTCGCCCTTGAACTTACCGTCGGGATACCCCTCGACCAGGCCGTCGGCCGCGAGCGACTGGATCGCTTGATACGCCCAGTGGTTCGCAGGCACGTCCGAGAACGGCGTAGCGGAGGCGCCCTGACCCAACGCCACGAGCGAACTCAAACTGAAGCCCGCTGCGAGGACGAGGGTAGCGAGACGCTTCATCGTGTCCTCCGAGAAAAGTGGTACGTGCTGCTCCGCTCGCGCGCCGCTCGTCCCGCCGGCGACTGGGTATCCGCGTTGCCCCAATCGATTACCGGCGACAAGAGCCCGACTCGGTTTCATCCGGGCGGGCACAACGAGACGCGCCCGAGTACGGAACGCATGCCGAAGTCCGCTATACCGAAGCAAGAGTGAGGACTCCTCCCCTCAGCCCGCCGGAGTCAGGAACCGTTCAGCGATGAGCAGCGCCGCGTAGTCGTCGATCGGACGCTCTGGCAAGAGCATGCCGCGGGGGATCAGCCGCCGCCAGCCCCGGGGCGGATGGTCGCGGAAATAGCGGGCCCGGGCCCGGAGCGTGGTCTCGCGCTCGTCGACCAGCTCGACCCGCAGACCGAGCCCCGCGACGACCCGCGAGACCGCGGCCGAGTTCGTTCCCCGCCCGATCGCCGCGACGCTGACCGGCGTGCGCAGCAAGACCTCGCGCAGCCGCTCGGCGAGGGCCTCGATCGGGGCGATCCCGAGCGTGAGCGGCTCGGCCCCGAGCCCCGGCAGGACCGCGTAGCCGCACTTGCGGGTCCCCGGGTCGAGCCCGAGGACCGTCACCGCGGCACCAGCGCGAAGTCGAGCAGAATGCCCCCCGAGTGCGGGTAGAGGTCGAGCCCGGCCTTGGCGACGATCCGGTAGTGGCCGCGCAGCCGACCGATCTGCTCGAAGATCGCCTGCGCCTGCGCGCTGTTGATGGCGAAGTTCAAGGCGAACGCTGGCGGCATCCCGCGGTGGGAGACCTCGACGGTCGCCGCGCGGGTCAGGGTCTGCAGGTCGATCAGGTTCAGCGACTGCCCGCCCTGGACGTCGAGCGACGCCAGCGACTCGCCGGCCACCGCCAGCCGCCGGTCCGCGAACGGCTGGAAGGCGAACGAGATGACGTCGCCGCGGAACAGGTTCTGGGCGACCTCGGGGACGAGCAGGACCGGCGCGTCGGGCGGGAACAGCGGCGAGCTGCGAATCCGCTCCAGCTCCTGGTGCAGCTTCGCCTGAACCGACGGGTCGCTGCCGCGCAGCTTGTACGGCCGCAGGTCGTACGGCGGGCGCGCGTACTGCGCGTTCGCCTGCTGCACGGTCTGGTCGAAGAGCGAGATCAGGCGCGGCATCAGGACGGCGTCGGTCTCCGAGGGGCGGATCGTCAGCAGCACGTTCGCGATCGGGTACCCGATCGGGAGCTTGAACGATGCGTTGCGCGTCGTGTCGAGCTCGCTCTGCGCCTTGAGCGCCTGCGTCTGCGCGTCCCGCAGCTGCGCGTTGATCTGGCCGATGCGGAAGATCGCCGTGCGCACGTAGGTCGACCCGGCGAGCGCCGCGAGCGTCACCGAGAGCGCGATCAGCATCCCCGTCGCGACGGCGACGATCGTCGACGTGTACTTCGGCCGCAGCCCGAACAGTGTCAGCCGCTTGCGGCCGACCTGATGGCCGACGCGGTCGCCGATGTATGCGATCCCGCCGGCGACGAGCATGATCCCGAGGACGACGGCGATCCCGAGCAGGTTCGAGCCCATCGCCGCCTCAGACCCGCGACGCGCGGCGCAGCAGCCACGCGCCGATCACGGTGAAGATGACGTTCGGCGCCCACGCCGCGGGGCCGGCGAGCCCGGCCGCCATCGAGCCGACCGTCAGGAAGATCGTCGAGATCACGTAGTAGACGAACACGATCGCGACCGCGAGGCCGAAGCCGAGCCCCGTTCCGCCGCCGCGCACCGGGCGCAGCCCGAACGGAACCGCGATCAGCGTGAACACGAACGCCGCGAACGGCCGCGCCAGCTTCGACGCGTACGTCGCGGTGAACGTGAGCTGCTGCTGCGGCGAGAGCTGTCCGGACTGCAGGCGCTCGCGAATCTCGGCGCGCGAGAGGTCTTCGGGGTTGGTGATGTTGATCGACTGCTTCGCGATCTGGTTCGGGCGCTCACCGATGTCGACGACGAGCGTCGGCGCGGTCTGCGTCACCGTCGAGCCGTCGGGATTGAAATGATACGTCGTCGAGTTTTCGAACGTCCACGTCGGCGCGACGTAGCGCGCGCGGTCGGCGACGACGAAGTCGACCGGCTTCTGCGCCGCGTCGTAGCGAATCACCGTCACGCCGAGCAGCGTCTGCGTCGCGACGTCCAGCCCGCCGGCGATCGTGATCTGCTTTCCGCCGCCGGGGAGCGGCGTGACCGCTTGCAGGTTCGACGACGCCGGCGAGACGTGCTCGATCGCTTGCTGGCGCACGTACGCGGCCTTGTCGTTCGCGAACGGCACGAACAGCTCTTGGATCGCCAGCGACACGACCGACACGACGATCCCGACGATCAGCAGCGGTGCGACGATGCGCGAGAGCGAGATGCCGCCGGCCTTCATCGCGGTGATCTCGCTCTCGCTCGAGAGCCGCTGCATCGCGAGCAGCGTCCCGAGCAGCATCGCCATCGGGATCACCAGCAGCAGATAGTAGGGCATGTCCCACAGGAAGTACTCGACCGCCGCCCACAGCGGCGCGTGCTCTTCGGAGACGAGCCGTCCGATCGCGAGGATTTGCGTCGCGACGAAGATCAGCGTGAAGGCGGAGAGACCGAACAGAAACGGGCCGCCGAGCTCGGAGACGAGGTAGCGGTCCAGGATCGTCGGCGGCCAAGCGCGCGTGGGCGCAGTTCTTCCGAGCGTTCGCGCCTCGGTCACAGGCGAAAGCTTTCGCCGAGGTAGAACTTGCGCGCGACCGGCGAGTCGAGGACGTCCTGCGCGGTCCCGCTGACCTCGATCTTCCCGTCGTTGAGGATGTAGGCGCGGTCGACGATCGCGAGCGTCTCGCGCACTTGGTGGTCGGTGATCAGCACGCCGAGGCCGCGATCGCGCAGTTGGCGGATCATCGCCTGGATGTCGGCGACGGCGATGGGGTCGATTCCGGTGAACGGCTCGTCGAGTAGCAGGAACGCCGGCTCGGTCGCGATCGCGCGCGCGATCTCGACGCGCCGCCGCTCGCCGCCCGAGAGCGAGTCGCCGCGCGCGTCGACGAACTCGGAGAGCCCGAACTCGGCGAGCAATTCGGGAAGCCGGCGCTCGCGCTCGGCGCTCGGGACGCCGTTCATCTCCCAGATCAGGCGCAGGTTGTCGCCGACGGAGAGCTTGCGGAAGATAGAGTTCTCCTGCGCCAGGTAGCCGATCCCGGCGCGCGCTCGCTCGTGCATCGGCGCGCCGGTGATCTCGCGCGCCGTGCCATCGCGTTCGAGCACGACGGTCCCCCCGTCGGGCCGGATCAGGCCGACGACCATGTAGAACGTCGTCGTCTTGCCGGCGCCGTTGGGGCCGAGCAAGCCGACGACCTCGCCGCGGTGCACCTCGGCGCTGATGCCCTTGACGACGGTGCGCTGCCCGTAGCGCTTCACGAGCGAGCTGAGGACGATCCGGTCGCGGTCGGTCACCGTGGATTCCCTGTCACGTTCACGTCTTGCAGTTTCACGTCGCCGTCGAGATACCGGCCGTTCAGTTCGAGCCCGTTCGGCGCGGTGAGGTTGACGTTGCCCTCGCCGTGGAACCGTTCGGTGTTGCCAAAGTAGGTCAAGGTGTCGCAGCGCAGGACGCTCCCGCCGCTGGTGACGGCGTGCACGCCGCCCGTCATCACGACGGTCTTGTCCCGTTCGGCGACGTGGGCCTTCGGTGCGTCGGCGATCGTCGTCGTCCCGCCGCGGTCGACGAACGTGATGTGCGGCTGCTCCAGGTCCCCGGTCGCTTCGTTCGTCCCGGTGCGCTGCATCGTCCCCGACAGCGCCCGGATCGTGTAGACCTTGCGGCCGTGGTTCGTCTCCACAATCGTGACGTACTGCCCGTTGCCGCCGTGCGTTTCGATGTGGAGCGGAACCTGCGTCGCGCTCGCCGAGGGAACCGGGCGCGCGGTCGGGGCCGGCGACGCGGCCGTCTCGGGCTTGTTCGGAGTGCAGGCGGCCAGGGCGAGGATCAGCCCGAAGGCGGCCGCCGGCTTAGTCGAGCGCATCGGTCCGTACTACGGCAAGGGCGAGCGGCCCGACCTGGATCAGGAGCGGAATGACCAGGCTGATCGTGTTGATCGCGCCGTCGACGAGCAGCGCGACCAGCCCCGCCGCGAGGCCGATCGCGACGGCGCGGCTGCGCGGCGCGGCGCCGCGCGCACTCCGCAGCGCCCCGCGCACCAGGATCGTGATGAGCACCGCGAAGCTCGCGAGGGCCGCGAGGCCGGAGTGGGCGGCGTAGGCGATCGGCAGCGAGTGCGGATCGAAGGCCACCGGGGTCTTCGGCCCCGGCCCGTCGGGCGGGCGGAACGCGTCGTAGGTGCGGCCGTAGGCGAACGGCCCGACCCCGGTGAGCGGGAACCGCTCGAAGGTCGTCAGCCCGGCCTGCCAGGCGACCACCCGGGCCTCGGTGTCGCGCGGGTTGTGGTGCAGCGCGCCGGCGACCTGGTTCAGCGCGATCCCGGCCACCGCGACGGCGACCGCGCCGACCAGCAGCACGCGCGCCCGGGCGGCGAGCGCGTAGACGACGACCCCGCACACCGCCGCGAAGACGCCCCAGCGCGAGAACGTCGCGAATAGCGTGATGAGCAGGACGACCGCGCATGCGGTCGCGAGCCGGTCTCGCCCGCGGCTCGCGGCGGCGAGCGGCGCCGCAACGCCGAGCGTGGCCAGCGCGAACGCTGCCAGCTCGTTCGGGTTCAAGAACGTCCCGACAGCCCGGCCGTTGTTGTAGGCGTAGAGCGCGGCCGGTCGGTGGGCGACCAGCATCGCCAGTGCGATCAGGGACCCTACCAGCGCCGACCAGAGCAACGCCCGCACGCAGCGCCGGACGAGCGCAGGGCCGGCCCCGCGCGCCACAGCCAGTCCGGCCGCGGCGAAGCCGGCCGCGAGCAGCGCGAGGCCGAGCCCGGTCGGCGGATCGAAGCCGATGAGCCCGGCGAGCCCGATCGCGATGCTCGGGGCGAAGAGGGCGATGGTCAGCGTGTCGCGCCGCGCGGCACGCCAAGCCGCCGGGACGACGGCGAGCATCGCGGCGAGCGCGACCAGCGCGATCGCGACGGTCACGGCCTGCGGAACGAGCGGCGGGATCGGCGGCCGATCCGGGTCGAGCGCGCCGAACGTGCCGTAGAGCGGGATGATCGCGAACAGAACGACCAGCGCCGTCGCCGAGACCCGGCTCATGCCGCGAGGCCCGCGACGGCCTGCGCGATCGCCCGCGCGCCGCCCGGCGGCCCCATCCGCTCGCGACCGACCGCGCCCATCCGTTCGCGCCGCGCGGGGTCGCCGAGCAGCGCGGCGACGGCGTCCGCCGCGCGGTCCGGATCGCCCGGCACGATCTGGAGCGCCGCGCCGAGCAGGCCCATCTGCCGCTTGCGGTACCAGGCGTCGCGCGGCGCGCCGTCCAGCTCGAGCGCGACGACCGGGAGCCCTTCCGCCGCTGCGGCTTCGTTGGCGGTTCCGCTCTGGCCGAGGACGAGCGTCGCATCGTGCAAGAGCGCGCCGAGCGGGCCGGTCCAGGCGCGCAGCGCGCCGCGTTCGAGGGCCGGTGCGAAGCGCGCCGGCTCGAGGTTCGGCGCGATCGAGAGCACCGCGTCGGGCGCGAGCCCACGCGCGCGCAGGCGCGCGACGACCTGGGCCAGCCGCAGCGCGTCCGCGTAGGCGCGCTCGCGCGAGCCTGGCAACAGCGCGAGCCGCAGCGGCGCGTTCCAATCGACGCGCGCATTGCTCGCGAGCAAGTCGACGATCACGTTGCCGGGTGCCTCGGCGGCGACGCCATGGCGCTGCAGCGCCGCGGCGGTCGCCGCGTCGCGCACGAAGATGCGGCGCGCGCCGCGCAGGATGCGGCGTTCGCCCGGGCCGTACGGCGCGACGTAGACGCTCTTCGCCGTGCCGACGAACGCGAGCGGCGGGCCGGCGAGGCGTGCGAGCGCGCACGCGTACGCGTCGCCGACCGCGACGACCGCCGCGTAGCGCCCGCGCGCGCCGCGCAGAAAGCGCACCTGCCGCACGAACAAGCCGACAAATCCCGCGCCGAGGTCACGCGCGAACGCGCGCACGTTTCCCATCGCAACGAGCCCGCCCGACGGCATCGCGCGCTGCGGCCCGACGTCGGGAAAGTCGCCGCCGCCGAGCCGTTCGCCGACCAGCCCGAAGTGCTCGGTGCGCAGGTCGCCGAGCGCGCGCGTCTCCTGCGCGATGCGCGCCGCGATCGCCGCTTCGCCGTGCCCGTTGGTGACGAACAAGATCGTGCCGCTCATCGCAGCGGCTCGAGCGCGAAGTCGGCGATCCGCGCGCGGCCGTTCGCGTCCTTCACCAGGTCGGTGCGCGACGCGTAGGCGCCGTACGGCCCGGCGTGCACGATCGGCACGCCGCCGACGAGTTCCGGCGCGGCGAGCATGTCGTGGCTGTGCCCGCCGAGGATGAGGTCGAGCCGCGGAACGCGCTGCGCGAGCAAACGGTCGTGGCGCAAACCGAGGTGCGAGAGCGCGATCAGCGTCGTGCCGGGCGGCGTGTCGTCGGCGATGCGCGCCGCGACGTCGAGCGGGTCGTCGAACCGCCATGAGAAGACGCGCTCCCACGGCGAGCCGGCCGGATACTGCACGACCAGCAGCCCGAAGAACCGCAGCGTCCACTCCCCGTCATCCTGAGCTCGTCGAAGGACGACGTCCGCGGTGAACGGGAGCGCACGCCCCTTCGCGTCGCGCAGGTTCGCGCACACGAGCGGATGATGCATGCGCGCGACGCGCGACCGCAGCGCGCCGAACAGGTAGTGGAACTCGCGGTTCCCCATCGCCTGCACGTCGACGTGCGCGGCGTCCAGCTCGGCGATGATCGGCTCGCTGCGGTGGAACACCGTCTGCGAGCCGCGCAGGCTGTCGCCGCAGTCGACGTACAGCCCCGGCTTCGCGGCGCGCAGCGCGTTGATCGGCGCGGCGACGTGCCGCCGGTCGTGCAAATCGCTGGTGTGATAGATGCGCACGGGAGGCTACGCGCGCCCCGCCGCGGCGAGCACCCAGTCGGCGTTGCGGCGCAGCGCGTCGGGCGGGCCGAGCGCGGCACGCATCCGCGCATAGCCTTCGCGCTGGCGCGCGGGGTCGTCGAGCAGCGCGAGAACCGCCTCCGCGAGCGCGGCGGGCGTCGCCGCTTCCTGCAGCAATTCGGGGACGAGCGGTTCGTCGAGCACGAGGTTCGGCAGCGTGACGTACGTGCCGTGGTAGACGCGGCGCGCGATGCGCGCCTGCGCGTCGGACAACACGTACAGCGCGACCGCAGGCGTTTCGAGCAGCGCCGCTTCGAGAACTGCGGTGCCCGACGCGACCATGGCCGCGTCGGCGTCGCGCAGCGCCGCGCGCGCGTCGCGCACGATCGCGACCGGAAGCGGCGAGCGGAACGAGAGCAGGTGCTCGATGTGCGCCTGCGCGTCGTTGTCGATCGCGACGAACTGCGCGCGCACGTTCGGGCGCACCTCGCGCACGCGCGCGAGCGCGTCGAGCAGCCGCGGCGTGTGCCGCTCGATCTCGCCGTGACGGCTGCCGGGGAGCAGCGCGACGAGCCCGCCGTCCGGCGGCGGCGCGGCGCGCGGCGCGCGCGGCGCGATCGTCGAGACGAGCGGGTGCCCGACGTAGCCGATGGGGAGCCCGCGCGAGCGGTAGAACTCGGCCTGGTGCCGGAAGATCGTCAGCGCGTCGCACGCCGCGGCGACGAGCCGCGCGCGCTTGACGCTGTCGAGCCACGCCGACGGCGGCGCGTAGTAGACGATCGGCTTCGGAAAGCCGAGCAATCGCAGCGTGCGCGCCAAGCGCAGGTTGAACGCGCCGAAGTCGACCAGCACGACGAGGTCCGGCGGCGCGCGCCGCAGCCGCAGCGCGGTGCGCGCCATGACCGTCCACAGCCGCGGAACTTTGCGCAGCGCGTCGACGATCCCGAGCGACGCCCAGCCGCGCGTGCGCTGCACGATCCGCACGCCGGCGTGCTCCAGCCGCGCGTCGCCGATCCCTTCGGCGTCGACCGGCACGCGTTCGCGCATCGCACCCAACAAGTCCGACGCGAGCAGCTCACCCGATGCCTCGCCCGTCGAGAAAAAGACGCGCATGGGTGATGTGATTACTTCAGGATGCCCCGCTCCGACTCGGCTTCCAAGAAGGCGAGCAGCGAGCGGCCTTCGTCGGTTTGGACGGTCCCGCGCAACGCCTCGACCGCCTGCGAGACGTTCTTCTCGGAGCGGTAGATCGTCTTGTACGCGTCCTTCAGCTCGACCAGCGCCTCGCGCGAGAAGCCGGCACGGCGCAGGCCGACGCTGTTGAGCCCGTAGACTTCCGCGGGATTGCCGTCGGCCAGGAGATACGGCGGCAGGTCGCGGCCGAGCTTCGTGTAGCCGCCGACGAACGCGTACTGGCCGATCCGCACGAACTGGTGTACGCCCGCCATCGCACCGACCAGCGCGTTGTCTTCGACGACGACGTGGCCGGCGAGCTGCGCGAGGTTCGACATCGTCACGCCGTTGCCGACGTGGCAGTTGTGCGCGATGTGCCCGTACGCGAGGATCAGGCAGTCGTCGCCGACCGAGGTGACGCCGCCGGCGTCGGCGCTGCCGCGGTGGATCGAGACGTACTCGCGGATCACCGTGCGTGCGCCGATCGTCGTGTAGGCCAGCTCACCCTCTTCCGCCTTGCGGTCCTGCGAGGGCGCGCCGATCGAGCAGAACGGATGGATCACCGCGTCCTCGCCGATCGTCGTGCGCCCCGTGATGACGACGTGCGCGAGCAGCGTCGCGCGCGCGCCGATCGTCACGTGCTCGCCGACGACGCAGTACGGTCCGATGTCGACGTTCTTGGCGATGCTCGCGTTCGGGTGGACGATCGCGCTCGGGTGGATCACAGGTGCAGCACCGTGGCGTCGTAGGCGAACGCCGACGGGTCGCTGGCGACCGAGAAGGTCAGCTCGGCGCTGACGACCGGCTTGCCGTCGACGCTCGCGTCGACCGCGACCCAGCCGATGTTCAGCTTCGTCTTGAGGACGCGCGCCTCCATGTCGAGCCGGTCGCCCGGAATGACGGGACGGCGGAACTTCGCCTTGTCGATCGCCGCCAGGTACGGCACCTTGCGCGCCATCTCGCCGGGCTCGATGATCGTCGTGCCGCCGAGCTGCGCGAGCGCTTCGATCATGTAGACGCCCGGAAAGAGCGGGTTCCCCGGGAAGTGCCCGACCAGCATCTGCTCGTTCGCGGTGACGTTCTTGTAGCCGCGCGCGCGCACCATCGGCACGAGTTCCGTGATGCGGTCGATCAGCAGCATCGGGTAACGGTGCGGCAAGATCTTCATGATCTCGCGCACGTCGAGCGTCTGCACGCGCGTCTCTACCTTCGGTCGCTCACGAGCTGGCGGAAGAAATCGCGGCCGCCGCTTCACCGTCGCCGAAGGGACGGAGCTCGCGCACCGCGGTGCAGTGGAGCTTGTGCCCGCTCTTGATCGCGATGACCTCGCACTGCGGGTAGGCGCCGAGCAGCGCGAAGTCCCCGACCAAGTCGAGCACCTTGTGGCGCGCCGGCTCGTGCGGCGAGCGCAGCGGCGCGAGCGGTCCGTCGGGACCGAACACGACCGCATTCTCGAGCGTCCCGCCCTGCGCGAGCCCGCGCTTCATCAGCGCCTCGACCTCGTGCAGGAACCCGAAGGTGCGATTCGGCGCGACCTCGGTGCGATAGGCCTCGGGCGTGATCTCGGCCTCGACGTACTGCGCGCCGATCGGCTGCGGGTAGTCGACCGTCATGCGCACGCGGAACGACGCCGCCGGCGCGACGACCAGCAACTTCTCGCCGTCGCGGAAGACGCGCGCCTCGGTCGGGATCCAGCGCACGCGCGCTTCGTGGAGCGTGGCCAGCCCGACCGCGTCGATGGCATCGGCAAATTCCTTCGCGCTCCCGTCTCTGACCGGGATCTCGGGACCGTCGACCGCGATCAGCGCGTTGTCGACGCCGCAGCCGAGCAGCGCCGAGAGCAGGTGCTCGACGGTCGAGACGCGGTGCTCGCCGCAGCCGAGGACCGTCGCGCGCACCGTGTCGACGACGTAGTCGGCGCGCGCGGGAAACTCGACCGCGTCGTCGAGGCGGAAGCGCAGGCCGTGGCCGGCCGGGGCGGGGAGGACGCGGACCCGCGCGGCCGCGCCGGTGTGGAGCCCAGCGCCTTCGAACGCGATCGCGTCGCGCAATGTCGTTTGATACTGCACGAGTTCAGTCGGGGTCTTGCTTTTCAAGCGCGTCGACCCGAGCGAACAGCTTCGGCAGCCGCCGGAGGTAGGCCTGGAGCCGCACCTCGTCGCGGTGGTTCTGCGCCGGGCGCCCGCTCACGAACGCGTCGTCCGGGACGTCGCCCCAGATGTGCGAGGCCCCGGCGATCGTCACGCGGTCGCCGATCGTGATGTGGCCCTTGAACAGGACCGAGCCCGCGACGCGCACGTAGTCGCCGATCGTCGTCGTCCCGGCGAGGCCGGCGAACGCGGCAATCGCGCTGTGGCTGCCGATGCGCGCGTTGTGCCCGATCTGGCACAGGTTGTCGATCTTCGTCCCGTTCCCGACCGAGGTGACGCCGGTCTGCGCGCGGTCGATGCACGTGTTCGCGCCGATCTCGACGTCGTCGCCGAGCTCGACCGTCCCGACCTGCGGAATCTTCACCAGCCGCCCGTCGAGGAACGCCCAGCCGAACCCGTCGCTCCCGATCACGGCGCCGGCCTGGAGCACGACCCGGTCGCCCATGGCGCAGCGGTCGGCGAGGTACGCGCGCGGGTGGACGTGGCAGTCGGCACCGACCGCCGCGTCGTTCCCGATGACGACCCCGGCCGCGAGCACCGAGCGGTCGCCGACGCGCGACCGCGCGCCGACCGCGACGTGCGGGCCGATCCAGACGCCGTTACCGATCTGCGCCGTCGGGTCGACGGCCGCGGTCGGGTGCACGAACGGTCCCTGCGGCCGCGGCGGTTCGAGCGACGCGAGCAGCGCCGCGAGCGCAATGCGCGCGGACGGCACGGTCAGCACGGGCTTCGCGAGCGGCTCGCCGTCGGCGACGAGCGCCTCGTCGGTCAACACGGCCGCGGCGCGCGAGCCGAGCGCGGCGCGCAGATAGCGTTCGTCGACTGCGAAGGTCAGCGTCGTCGCATCGGCGTCGTCGACCGCGGTGATCCGCTCGATGACGGTCGCCGGATCGCCGATGACGCGGCCGCCGGTCCGCTGGGCGAGTTCTCCCAGCGTGCCCAGCGGGTTCAGGCTCACGGGGTTGGGCTCGGCTTCTCTTGGATCTGGAGGATCTTCTCGACGTCGGCGGTGATGTCGACGCCGCCGTAGCCGACGTACTGGCGGGTGAAGATGTACGTCAGGTGCTTGTCGGCGGCGACCTGCTTCGCGGCCGTGCTGACGTCGTTGCTCAGCTCCGCCTGCGCCTCTTGGAAGCGGCGCTGCAGCGCCGCGTGCGCGGCGTCCTTCTCACGCGGCGACTTCGTGGAACGGTCGATCGCCTGCGCATCGGCGGAGAGCTGGTTCTCGTAGTTCTGGAACTTCGGCCAGTTCGACGAGATGCGATTGGTGTCGATGAGGCCGATGCTCGACTGCGGTGCGGTGGAGCAGGCGCAGAGCGAAGCCAGCAGCGTCGTGGCGGCAAGCACGCGATGGATGGTCGTCATTCGTGGAGGCTTTCGATGTCCTTGAGGGCGTCGGGGGTGAGGTCGACGCCGCCGGCTGGCGCGGCGACGTTGTTGACGACGATGGAGATCCCGCGCTGCTGCGCGATGAGGCGGACTTCGCGGTCGATCTGCGCGACGATCTGGTCGTACAGGTCGTCGCGCTTCTTGTGGAGCGAGGCGATCTGGGCTTGCGCGTCCTGGTCGGCGGCGAGGTTCACGCCGTGCAGTTCCTGGTAGCGGCGCGAGAGGTCGGCGCGCGTCTTCTGGAAGTCGGCGATCGTCGTCTTCGCGTCGTCCTGGAACCGCTTCTGGTAGTCGCTGTGGAGCTGCTCGATCCGCGCGCGCAGGGCGGGCGGCAGATTCGGGTTGATCTGCTGCTGCATCTTGCCGCCGGCGGTCGTCGTCTGCACCACCGGGCCACCGACCGTCGCGACCTGCTTCGAGAGCGTCTGCTGGCGCTGCGCGAGCGACCCCAGCGACCGCTTCTGAATCGCCGCGACCTGCGCGTTCAGCTCGTGCTGCACCTCGTCGTGCAGCTGCGATTGCAGCGCCGCGAGGGACTGCTGGTCGCGGTTGCGCTGCGCGGCGACCGCGTCGGCTTCTTTGCGGTCGAGCGCGGCGAGCTGCTTCTGCACGTCGTCGCGCGCCGTATCGTCCAGCGCCAGCGACGAAAGCCGCGTGCGCAGCGCGAGCCGCTGCGCGGCGTCGTCGCTGGCGAGGCGCAGCGAGAGCGCCGACTCCTTCGACTGCAGCTCGTCGGCCCGGGCGCGGTACGTGCGGTCGGCGCGTTCGGCGAGCGCTTTTTGCGCGGCCGCGATCTGCGCGTTCTGCTGCTTCGCCAGCGTCTTGCGGTAGGCGTCGAGATCGTGCTGCGCCTGGGTCGCGACGCCGGCTTCCTGCTGCTGCGCGGTCGCGTTGAGGTTTCCGGCGATCTGCGCGGCGCTCGGCCCGCCGGCGCCCGCACCGCGCATCGCGGCGGCGATCGCCGCCGCTTCCTGGTCCTGGTACTCGCGCTGCTTCTGGTCGAGGAGCGCCTTCGTGCGGTTCGCCGCGTCGTTCAGTTCTTTTTCGAGCTCTTTTTCGCGCGCGAGCACCTGCGGATCGCGCGAGGCGACCTGCGGCGTCGTCGTGCTCAGGTCGAACGCCTGGATGCTACGGTCGTAGCGCGCGAGCTGATCGTAGAGCGGGTGCTTCTGCACCAGCTCGTCCATGTGCACGTAGCCGATCACGCCCGCGTTCGTTCCGGTCGAACCCGTTTGTGCCGGCGGGTGCGCGCATCCCGCGACCCCTGCGAGCGCCGCAGCCGCGGCGAGGCGGCGGAGCGTTCCGCCGCAGGCGGAGGCGGTCACTTCAGCTTGTCGGCGACGTCTTTGGTGATGTCGGTCCCGCCGAAGACGATGTTGCCCTTGTCGACGACGAGGACGAGACCCCTCGCCTTGGCTGCGTCGGAGATCGCCTTGCTCTTGGCGTCGGCGACCGGCTTGAGGACCTGGTTCTGGTGGTCGTCGAGCGTCTTGCGATAGTCTTTGACGATCGCATCGCGGTCGGCGTCGGTCTTGGCGGCTTTCAGCTTGTCGCCGGCGATCTTGTCCTGCGCGGCCTTGAACTTCAGGAAGTCGTCGGCGGCGGCTTTGATCTTCGGCGCCTGGTCGAGCGCCTGTTGATCGACGAAGCCGACCTTGGACGGCGGCGGCGTCGAGACCGGCGGAACCGGATCGCTGACGCTGTTGAGCAGGTCGCGCACGTTCCCGGTGATGTCCTGGCCGCCGAACACGACGATCCGCTTGTCGATCACGACCGAAAGGTTCTTCGAGGACGCGACCGACGCGATCGCGACCTCGGCCTTCGCGAAGAGCGGGCCGAACAGCGAGCGCTGCTTGTCGGCCATCTTGCCCTGGAACTCGGCAGCGAGCCGCTGCTGCGTCGCCTGCGACGCGTGCGCCGCGCGCGCCGTGTACTGCCGCTGCAACGACACCCCGTAGTCGTTGAGCTGCCTGCTCGCGGCCTGAAACGACGGCAGCGACGCGAGGGCGGTCTGGTCGAGCGAGCCGATGTCCGTAACGTCGGTTGCGCCGATCGCGGGCGCCGCGACGAGCGCGGCACCGAGGGCGAAGGCGAGCGCGGCGCTGCGGCCGCGCGTGAAGGGGTTCTGCATTCCTAGAAGCTCTGTCCGATTCCGAACGACGTGTGCGTACCGTTGCTTCCCTTCGCGAAATCGAGCCGGATCGTCTTGAGCCCGAGCTGCGGAACGTCGAACCGCAGCCCGACGCCCACGTCGCCGTGGAAGGTATACCGGTTGAGGTCGAAGGTGGTGGTCGTCATCCCCGACGCGTCGGTCTGCACCGACGTGCCGCCGCGGATGCGCGTACCGCCGCTCTCGACGAACCCGACCACGGCGAACTTCCGATCCGTCGTGAGCGGGACGCGGAGCTCCATCTGCCCCAGCAGGATGTCGGTTCCGTAGAACGGGTCGGAATACCCGCGCAAGTCCTGGTCCGAGAAGATGAACAGCTTGTTGGTCGGGAGCGCCCCGGTCGAGATCCCGGCGCGGCCGTGGAACCCGAGCGTCGCGTTCTTGAGGATCGGGAAGAACTTCGCCCCGTCCAGCGTGATCAGGTTGTAGTTGAAATCGGAGCCGAAGGAGTGGCTGCTGACTTCGTCCTGGACGGTGATGTTGACGCCGCGGCGCGGGTTGAAGACGTCGTCGCGCGAGTCGGCGCCCGCACCGAACACGAAGCTGCGCACCTTGTACGGGTGGCTGGAATCGATTGTAGCGATCGAGGGCGCCGACACGCCGAGGGCGTTGTTCAGCGTATTGCACGTGCTCTGGTTGAAGAGCGACGAGCCGGTGGTGCAGGTCGGCGAGACGACGCTCGAGGCGGAGGCGTTCGGGAAGAAGTAGCCGCTCGGGAGGTCGGCCGACGCCGCCACGGTCTGGACGTTCGCACCGGCCGAGATGCGGTAGATGTCGGTCAGCCGCCGGCCGATCGTCACCGACGCGCCGGTCGAGCGGGACTTGTAGGTCGAGACGATCCCGTTGACGACCGCCAGGCTCGTCGCGTCCTGCGGGATCAGCGAGACGGGGATCGGGCCGGTGCTCGGGCACGACGAGGTCGTCGTCGTTCCGCACGCGGCGTAGACCGGATAGTAGTTGGTCTGCTGGGTCGTGAACAGCGTCGCGCCCAGGCTGTACTTCTGCGATTTCTCGGTCTTGCCGAGGTACGGGACCGTCGCCGAGAGCTGCGCGTCGCTGACGCGCGAGCCGCGCTCGAGCCGGATCGAGGCGCCGTTGCCGGTGCCGTTGATGTTGTTTTCCTGGTACGACAGCGTGCCGGTGAGGCCGGTCCCGGTCAGACCGCCCGAATAGCCGGCGCCGAGGGTCGCGGTACCCGTGCGCTGCTCCTTGACCTGCCAGTTCAGCGTGACGAGGCCGGGGCGCTTGGGATCGGGGCCGGGCTTGGCCTGGAAGTCGATCTTCTCGAAGAAGCCCAGGTTGTTGAGCCGGTCGTAGTCGCGGCGCAGCCCCGAGTCCGTCACGACGCTGCCGGGCTTCAGCCGCAGCTCGCGCCGGATCACGTCGTCGTGGGTCTTCGTGTTGCCGGTGATCTCGACCGCGCCGACGCGCAGGACGCTGATCGTGTAGCGGACGTCGGCGGTCCCGGCCTTCTGGTCGATCGTCGTCGGGTCGACGCCGGCCTCGACGTCGCCCAGCTTGAGGTCGTACTTCTCGTAGAGGGCCTTGAGCGCGTCGTAGTCCTTGTCGCGCTGCGCCTCGGAGTACGGGCTGCCGGGCTTCGTGACCAGCGCGCCGATCAGGAGGTTCGGCGGAAGCAGCGGGTCGGCGTCGGGCGGCGGCGTGATGATGATGTTGCGGACCGTCAGCCCTTCCTGAATCTTCAGGGTCAGGACGCCGTCGGGGCTGATGTTGACGTCGGTGACGTGCGAGGGGAGCTGCCCGCCGAAGCCGATCTTGTCGTAGTAGCTATTGATCTTCAGGACGTCTTGCTGGTACGTCTTGATGTTGAAGACCTGGCCCGGGGCAGTGTCCATCAGCGCCAGAAGCGTGTCGGCCGAGACGCTCTTGTTGCCGTCGAACCGGATCGACGTGACGACCGGGTTCTCGATGACGCGGAAGGTCACCGCGACGCCGTCGGGGCGCTGCTTGATGATCGGGGGCGCCTGGTCCGCGAAGAACCCGAGATCGGCGATCGACCGCAAGTCTTGCTGGACGACGGCCGGGTCGAACGGATCGCCGACCTTGGTCTTGACCACCGCGAGGATCCGGTCCGTTGGGATGTGCGCGTTCCCGGTGACCGCGACCGAGACGACGGTGGGGACGGCCGGCGCCCCGAACGCCGGGGGCATCACCAGACCGAGGAACGCGAGCACGGCGAGCGCGATGCGCGGCGTGCGGCGGAGCCGTTCGAACAAGGGGCAGACGTCCTTCGTCACGTGGGGGAACCCGCGGCCGGTCGGTCGACGGGTTTCTAATGCGGTTGTAACGCTCGCGAGGGGGGCGGCGTTCCCGCGCTCCGGAGGGTACGACGTACCGTCGTGAGGGCCTCTCATTCTGGTCTCAGGGGTATTTCCGCACGATCGTGAAGGTGAATCCTTGCCGGTTCGAGAGCGGCTCGATCCCCCGCACCTTCTGCGTCCCGAACAGGCCGTTCGTGTTGGTCAGGATCGTCGGGTTTCCGTTCTGCGTGAAGTAGTTGAACTGGATCGACGTCACCGCGTCCGGGCGCGCGGTGAAGCCGCCGGTCGTGCGCAGCGGGTTCCCGAGCGTCTGCCCGAAGCTCGCGTAGATGTCGCGCTTCCCGATCTGCTTGAGCACGTTGTAGCCGAGGCCGCCGCCGTAGTCGACGGTGATCTCGAAGTCGGTCACCCCGAGGTTGCCGATCAGCACGCGTTCGATCGGCGCGAGAAAACGCTGCGTGAGCTGACCGTTGAGGACCGAGAACGCCTCTTGGCTGAACGTGATCGTCCCGCTCTGGTACGGCGTGACGCCGGGCGGCAGCAGCGGGTTCGATTCGCCCGGCGCACCGCGCAGCGTCGCACCGGCCTGCTGCGAGTCGAAGTTCACCGCGCCGAAGACCGACGCGTCGAGCAGCAGCCCGATGATCTGCTCCTGCGAGTACGGCGGGCTCGACGAGTAGGTGATCCCCGCGCCCGTTCCTGACGCGAGCTCGTCGGCCGGGCCTTGCACGATCACCGTGATGTCGGCGCTCCCGACCGCGTTGCGGTTCGGGTCGGGATCGGGGTTCGTCACGTGCGCGTACGCGCGCAAGTCGATGTACGGCAGCACGCCGTTCGCCGGATCGAACGAGACCGCGGCCTGCTGCACGCGGAACGCGCGGTTGTAGGTCGAGAAGACGCCACCCGGCGTCGCGATCAGCGTTCCCGCGAGCTTCGGCGAGGTCAGCGTGCCGCCGATCTGCAGCGTCCCGGTCGTGCCGATGTCGATGTACGGTGAGGACGCCTGCACGCGCACGTTCCGGCCGGCGTGCGCGGTCATGTCGAACGCGACGTTGAACGGCGGCCCGCCTTGCGCTGCGCCGTTGCCGTTGCCGCCGCCGCTCGCGCTGCGGTAGATCGACAGGATCGGGATCGACGCGTTCGTCACGGCGACGTCGCCGGAGAGCACGGGCATCGGCGCGCCGCTGCGTAGCTGCATCGTCCCGTCGATCGTGCCGCTGCCGTACTGCGGCGAGTCGACGCGCGCGCCGTGCGCGTTGAGGTCGATCGCGTAGTTGCGCTGCGTCGGCGCGAACGGAAGGTCGAGCAGCCCGCTGCCGTCGAGCGTGCCGCTGCCGAGGTTCGCCTTGAGCGCCTGCAGCGCGACGCTGGTGCCGGTGAACGCGAGCTGCGCGTTGGCTTTGCTGATCCCCGCGCGGTCGAGCGCCGAGACGTATGAGCCGTTCGCGATACCGACGTTCCCGATCACGCGCGGCGCGCGCTCCGTGCCTTCGATCGCGAGCCGGCCGTCGACCGTCCCGCCCAATTTCGTCTGCGGTCCGGGAACGAATGGCGCGAACGGTGCAAGATCGAGCGACGTCAGCCCGAGCGTGAACGAGAACGGTTTGTCCGGAACGACGCCGAGCGGCTGCAGCGTGAGCGGGAGCGAGCCCGCGATCAGCACGTCGCCCTTCGCGAACGTCGCTTCCGCGTCGTTGACGGTCAGCGTGCGCCCGTCGTACGCGACGCTGCCGAGGACGCGCGGGATCGCCAGCGACGCGTAGCGCGCACCGGTCAATTCGAACCCGACGTTGGCGCGCGGCGCGCGCAGCGTGCCGCCGATGCGCGCGTCGGCTTGGATCGCGCCGCCGACGTCGTAGTGCGGTCCCTTCGGCAGCAGCGTCGCGAGGGTCTTCGCGATGTCGGGCGACTGCCCGTGGATCGCGAGCGCGATCGGTTCGGCCGGGTCGAATCCGGTCGAGCCGCTCGCGTCGAAGCGCGCGAAGCCGAAGTCGAGCACGCCGCCCGAGAACGCAAGCCGCGCGCCGTCGCTGCTCGCGTGCACGCGCGCCTCGCGCACCGCGTAGCCGTAGAGCGAGCCGTTCGCGACCGACGCGTCGCCGCTCAGACCGAGCCGCGGCCAGCGCCCGGCCACCTCGCCGCGCACGTCGACTTGCCCGAGGACCGGCGCGGTGATTCCGAACGGCGGCAGCCACGTGCCGAGGTCGACGCCGTGCGCCTGCACGTGCGCGTTGTATGTCGCGCGCTGGAACGCCGCGACCGGACCGCCGTTCGCCGGAACGATCGTCCCGTTCGCGCTCAGCGAGCCGCGCACGCCGCGCACGCCGAGCGCCGCCGCGACGGTGCCGCCGCGCTCCGACCAGGTCGCGTCGGTCGTGCCGAACGCGAAGCGCCGGTAGCGGAAGTCGGCCAGGTCGACGCGGCCGGTCGTGCGCGTCGTGGTTCCGTCGTTCGCGAACGCGAGCGCGATGTTGCCGCGCCCGTCGAGCGTCTCGCCTTCGTCGAAGTAGTCGTCGAAGTCGGCCAGGTTCGCGTTCGCACTGTGCACCGCGACGTCGAAGCCGCCGCCGGCGAGCGAGAGCGCCGCGTCGACCTGCGCGCGCGTCGAGCCGACGGTCACGTGCGCATGCTGCGCCGCGAGCGACGCCGCACCGAGCACCAATCCCGCGCTCGCGTCGCGGAACGCGAGCCCGTTGTACGAGCCTTCCGGGATCGCGACGTCGCCGGCGAGGCGCGGCTGCGCGCCGTTGCCGCGCACGCGCAGCTGCGCCGAGAAGCTGCCCTCGAGCGTGCGGAGCGGCAGGTGCAGCGCTTGCCGCATCTCGCCGAGGTCGCCGATGGGGACGCTCGCGTTCAAGTCGTAGGCCAGCGTGTTGCGGCCGCTCGTGCCGATGCCGTCGACCGCGCCGGCGAAGGTGCCATAGGTCGTGCCCAGCGCGGCGATCCCGCGCCGGATGCGCGCCGTCCCGCCGGCGAGGTCCAGGTCGACGCCGCCGCTGACCGGGTAACCGGCGGCGCGCCCGTCGTCGAGCGTCACGAGCCCGTCGAAGGCCGGCGTCTTCCCGCGCAGGTCGGCCTGGCCGAACAGCGAGAGACTCCCGCCCTGGAGCGGCAGCCCGGCCCCGCGCAGCGCGGCGACCGGGATGTCGGGCGCCGAGACGAGGAACGGTCCGCCGGCGTCGGCGGCGACCGCGCGCCCGCCGCCGACCGTGCCGTCGGCGGCGACGATGCGCAGGCCCTTGTCCTGGACCAGCAGCGTGCCTGCGACGCGGTCGACCGGGACGCCGCGCACCGCCGCGCCGGCCAAATTCGCCCCGGTCGTCTGCACGGCGATGCCGTTCGGGCCGATCACGGCGCGGACGGGGCCGTGGACCGGCCCGTGCGCGCCCGCATCGCCGGTGAACGGCCGCAGGTCCTCGAGCGCGCCGTCGTAGTTGCCCTGGAGCGCGAAGGTTCCGCCGCTGAACGCGCCGTCGCCCTGGAAGGTGCCGAGCGGCCCGCGCAGGTCGATCGACGCGAGCCGCAGGTCGCGCAGCGTCCCGGCAAGCCGCACGCTCCCGTCGCCGAGCGCGTAGTCCTGGTAGTGCAGCCCCTGGGCCCGGAAGGTCCCGGCCAGCCCGAAGGCGTCCGGCGTCCCGCCGCCCGCGAAGTCACCGTCGATCGTCCCCGAGATCGGCGGGAACGCGGGGATGACCGCGCCCGGCATCGTCGCCGCCGTCCGCACCGCGGCGAGCGGGAAGCGGTCCGCGTGCAGCCAGCCCGCGCTCTGCGAGATCGGCCGCTGCAGCTCGAAGCCGCCGGCCAGCGCGCCGCCGCCGGCGCGCGCGAAGCGGAACGGCCCGAACTCGCCGACGCCCTGCGGATCGACCGCGAACGTCCCCGCGCCGCTGGTCGGGCCGGTCAGCGCGAGCGTCCCGCGTGCGCTGAACTTCCCGCCTGGCGGCTGCGTGATCAGCGCGTCCGCGGTCAGCGACGCGTCGGGCGCGACGACGTCGGTGTACGGCAGCTCGCGCCCTGGGCCGCGCGCGTCGAACGCGAACGCCACGTCGTCGCCGTCGCCGCCGATGACGACGCGGCCGCCGAGGTGCATCTGCGCCGCGCCGTACTGCGCGTTCACCGCGCCGACGCTCACCGCGCCGGCGTAGTAGTCGACGACCCCGCTGAGCTTCTCGAACGGATAGCGGTCGTAGGCGAGCTGCGGCGCTTCGATCCAGGTATGGATCAGCGGCTGCGCGATCGTCGAGGTCAGCAGCGTCTCGAAGTGCGCGCGGCCACGCAGCGGCTGCTGCGCGATGAACGTGAACAGCGCGCGCAGGTCGTGCAGGTCGGCGTCGGCGGCGAAGCCGAGCCGGAACGCCGGGTTCCCGAACAGGTCGTACATCGCGCCGCCGCCGCGCACCGGAATCCCGGCGACCGTCGCCTCGACCGGCTTCGCCGCGACGAGGTCCCCGGCGATGGTGATCGGCGCGCGTAGGTCGCGCACGGGCTTGGCGAGCGCGCCGACCGTGATCCGCCCGTCCTGCAGCTGCGCGTGGCCGCCGAGCCGGAAGACGAAGTCTTGCCCGGCCTTCGGCGCGAGCGCGTAGTAGCGCAGGTCGACGTCGTCGAGGAGCCCGTCGTCGAAGCGGATCGCCTTCGTGTGGAGGAAGAACCCGAGCGCGCCGCGCAGCGGGAGCGACCGCGCGCGTATCGTGTTGAGCGCGATCCCGCGGTCGACGTCGATCACGCTGTGCCCGCGGATCGGGTAGCGGCCGACCGGCGCGCCCTGCGCGCGCCGGCCGAGCAGGACGCCGGAGAGCTGCGCCGTCGTGCGCGCGTCCGACTTGACCGAGGCGTCGATCGAGACGTCCTCGATCGCCTGGTTCCCGAGGTCGGGCTGCAGCGGCGCGGCATCGACGAGCCGGATCACCCCGTCGCGGATGCGCGCGGTGAAGTAGTACGGTGCGGCGGCCCTGCGCGTCGGCGCCGGCGGCGTCCCCGGCGTCCCGCCGGTGCGGTTGAACGTCAGCGTCCCGTCGGCGTGGCGGGTGATGGTGAGGACCGGCTTCTGGGCCGAGATCGAGACGAACCCGAAGCGGTGCTCGCCGCCGGGGAAGATGTCGCGCAGCGCGTACTCGAGGTCGACGCGCTGCGCGTCCAGCACCGGGTCGCCGTTCTTGACGACGTGGACGTCGAAGAACGCCGCATGGCGCGTCCCCAGCTTCTGCGAGCCGAACGTGATCTGGTAGCCCGTCGCCGAGGAGAGCACGAGCTGGATGATCCCGCGCTCGATGACGTGGCGCGCCGCGATCAGCACGACGAGCAGCGCCGCGACCGATGCAGCAACGACCACCGCACGACGCGACGCCCTCACGCCAAACACCGCTTCCTAAATCCCCGAGCGGCCATCGTTACAAACACGCACCGCCCCGTCCGGAGGTTCCCTAGGCACCCGGGCTGGGAAATCCCTCTGAACATCACGTGAGCCGCAGGCGAACGCGGGGCTCCGCTGTGCGGAGCCCTACAAATCGAGGTTGCGGACGGTGCGGGCGAACTCTTGGATGAACAGTTTGCGCGGTTCGACCTTGTCGCCCATCAGCGTCGTGAACATCCGCTCGGCCTCCTCCGAGGCTTCCTCGAGCGTGACTTGCTTCATGCGCCGCTTGTCGGGATCCATCGTCGTGTCGGCGAGCTGCTCGGCGTCCATCTCGCCGAGCCCCTTGAACTGCTGCACCGTCCACTCTTTGGGGTCGGCGCCATCGAAGATGCGCTCGAGGTCGGCCTCGCTGTAGGCCCACTCCTGGCGCTTCCCCTTCTTCGCCCCGTAGAGCGGCGGTTGCGCGATGTAGACGTAGCCGCGCTCGACGAGCTGGCGCATCTGCCGGTAGAAGAACGTCAGCAGCAGCGTGCGGATGTGGGAGCCGTCGACGTCGGCGTCGGTCATGATGATGATCTTGTGGTAGCGCAGCTTGTCGGCGTTGAACTCGTCGCCGAAGCCGGTGCCGAGCGCGGTGATCATCGTCCGAATCTCTTCGTTCGAGAGCATCTTGTCGAGCCGCGCCTTCTCGACGTTGAGGATCTTGCCGCGCAGCGGCAGGATCGCTTGCGT
>JAFAMK010000385.1 GCA_019233415.1 Vulcanimicrobiota bacterium | reverse complement strand
GCGGTTGATCGAAGTCATCACCGGCGCGACGTGGGCCGCGCACCTGCGTACCGCACTGCTCGAGCCGCTCGGGATCGCGGCGATCACCGACGCCGAGGAGGCGCCGCGCTACCGCACCGCGATGGGCCACGTCGTCGACGACGACGGTGCGCTGCAACTGACGCCGACGTGCTGGCTCCCGCGCGGCGCCGAGGCCGCGGGCGCACGGCTCACCATGTCGCCGGCCGCGCTGCTCAAGTTCGCGCGGATGCACCTGAGCGACGGCGTCGCCGCGAACGGCACGCGCCTACTGTCGGCGGAAACGGCGCGCGCGATGCGCGATCCGGTCGTGCGGCTCCCGCTCGACGTCGTCGGCTTCGAGGCGTTCGGCCTCTCGTGGGGGATCTTCGACAGCTGGCACCCGCGCACGGTGGGCCACGACGGCGGCACGATCGGCCAGTCCGCGTTCATGCGCCTGTTCCCCGAATGGGACGCCGCGGTGTGCGTGCTGACGAACGCGACGAGCGGCGGCCCGGCGAAGGCATTCGACGCGATCCTGCGCGCGGTGCTCGCCGAGATCGGCCCCGCGCGCATCCCGGAGAAACCGACCCCGAATCCCGACGTCGCGGTCGATCCCGCCCGTTTCGTCGGCACGTACGAAACCTACGTCAACCGCATGATCGTCAGCGCGGAGAACGGCGAACTGCGCGTGCGCGTCGTACAGAGCAACACCGAAGGGCTCGGCGAGCTGCCGGACCATCACCTCATCCTGAAACCGCTCGGCGAAGACCGTTTTCTCGCCGAAGACGAGCCCTACGGCGGAACCAGCATCGTCGGCTTCACCAACTTCGAGAACGGCCGCCCGCGCTTCTACTTCGGCGGCTACCGCCTCGCCGAACGCGTCTCCCCGTCACCCTGAGCTTGTCGAAGGGCCCTCGTAGCGCGGGCTACGGCAGCTTCATCGACGCGCGGATCGCACGGTCGCGCAGCGCCGGCGGCAGCAGTGCGACGATGCTGCCGGCGCGCGCCGGCCCGCCGAGCAGGTAGCGCGCGCGCGGCTTCGGCGCGGTCACCGCGTGCAAGATCGCGTTCGCGACGTCGTCGGCCGGCATCCCGATCTTCTCCTCGTGCTGGGTCGCAGCGAAGATCGCTTCGACCTGCGGGCCGTAGATCTCCACCGCCTTCGGCGTCAGCAGCGCGAGAAGACGGTCGCGCGAGTCGCGCCCCTTCTGCCAGATCGGCGTCTTCACCGACGATGGCTCGACCAGCGCAACGCCGATCCCAGCCGGCCCCAGCTCGATACGTAGCGCGTCGCTGATCGCGCGCAGCGCGAACTTCGACGCGCTGTACGGCGCGATGAACGGAACCGCAAGCCGCCCCGAGATCGACCCGACGAAGACGACGCGCCCGCGCGTCGGGCGCAGCATCGGCAGAAACGCCTGCGTCACCTCCATCGCCCCGAACACGTTGATCTCGAACTGCCGCCGCAGCTCATCGACCGGCAAGAACTCCAACGGCCCCGCGACCGCCACCCCGGCATTGTTGACGACCGCGCGCAGCGGATGCCCCGCCGCCGCCACCGTTTCCGCCGCCGCAAGAATCGACGCGCGGTCGGTGACGTCGATCCGCAGCGCACGCACGTGCTCGTCCAACGTCTCGACGCGCGCCGCGTCGGCATCGTTCCGCACGCCGGCATACGCAAGAAACCCGTGCCGCGCCAGCATCACCGCCGCGGCCTCACCAATCCCCGTCGAGGCCCCCGTCACGACGACCGCCTCGCGGCGCGCGACCTCCGTCCCTTCGCTCATGTCAGCGCCCTTCGAAACGCGGTGTGCGCTTGTCCTGGAACGCGCGAATCCCCTCGACGAAGTCGGCCGTCCGCGTCATCGCCCCCTGCGCCCGCGCCTCGTGGTCGAGGACCGCCTCGAAGCCGATCCCGTCGCGCTCGATCGCCGCGACGATCCGCTTCGTCGCGGCGAACGCCGCCGTCGGCCCGTCGGCGACGCCGGCGGCGAAGCGGCGTGCCTCGTCGAGCAGCGTCGCACGGCCGATGCTGCGCGCGACGAGGCCGAGCCGTTCTGCCTCGCGCCCGTCGATCAGCCGGCCCGAGAAGATCAGCTCCAGCGCCTTCTGGCGGCCGAGCCGCCGTACGAACCAGTGGTGCGCACCGCTGTCGGGGACGGCGCCGAGCGCGCGGAACGGCGAGCCGATTCGGGCGTCGTCGCTGACGAACGTGACGTCGCACGCGAGCGCGAGCCCGAGCCCCGCGCCGAGCGCCGCACCCTGCGCCGCGCAAACCGTCGGTACGGGGAAGTGCGCGATGCGCAGCAGCAGCGGTGTGAGGCGGTCGCGCAAATGCGCTTCTGAATCGTCGGCGGCGGGATCGAACGCGTGCAGGTCGCGGCCCGCGCAGAATGCACGGCCCTCGCCGCGCAGCAGCACCGCGCGCGTGCCGGAGCGCTCGGCGGCGTCGAACGCGGCGGTAAGCGCGTCGAGCATCGCGTCGTCGAGCGCGTTCAGCGCGTCGGGACGGTCGAGCACGATCTCGCCGTGCGTGCCGGCGTGCTCGAAGGATACGTTCATGCGGCGCTCCGCGCGACGAGCACGAGCAGCTTGCTCGCGCAAACCGTCGCGCCGTTCTGGTTGACGACGTCCCAGCGCAGCGTGACGATCCCGCCGCGCGCGTCGCGCTCGCGTTTCTCCTCGACCGCCGCTTCGAGGTGGATCGTGTCGTCGATGAACGTCGGCGCGGGGAAGCGCAGCGCGTCGGTCCCGTAGTTCGCGAGGATCGTCGACGAGCCAGGCGGGACGCCGAGCCCGTACGAGTACGCGAGGACGAGCATCCCCGGGACGATGCGCCGCCGGAAGAGCGAGCGTTCCGCGGCGACGCGGTCGGTGTGCAGCGCGAACATGTCGCCGGTCAAGGTGCAGAACGCGACGACGTCGGCCTCGGTGATCGTTCGCGCGCGGGTCACCTCGGCATCCCCGACGGTCAGCGCGTCGTAGTCGCGCTCCAGGAGCTGGTACGGCAAGCGTCCTCCACAACGGCAGCGGGCAGCAGGAAAACGAGTTCCGCCCGGCCATAAACCTACCCTGCGGTAGATTTATGGAGACGACGGAGATGGGCCGCCGGGAGGCGGTGATCGTCGAGGCGGTGCGGACGCCGGTCGGGCGCCGGGACGGCGCGCTCGCGCGTTGGCACCCGGTCGACCTGCTGGCCCACGTGCTGCGGGCGCTGGTCGAACGCGCCGGGGTCGACCCGGGTACGCTCGATGACGTCCTGGCCGGCTGCGTCAACGCTGTCGGCGAGCAGAGCCGTAACGTCGCGCGCAACGCCGTGCTCGCCGCCGGCTTCCCCGAGCGCGTCCCCGGCGTGACGATCGAGCGGCAGTGCGGCTCGGGTCAGCAGGCGCTGCACTTCGCCGCGCAGGGCGTCGTCGCGGGCGCGTACGACCTCGTCGTCGCCTGCGGCGTCGAGTCGATGACGCGCGTCCCGCTCGGCGCCGCCGCGGACGCGCACGGCAAGCCGTTCGGCCCGCGCATGCGCGCGCGCTACGGCGGCACGCTCGTCCCGCAGGGAACGAGCGCGGAGCTGGTCGCGCAGCGCTTCGGCCTCACGCGCGAGGCGCTCGACGCGTTCGCGCTCGACAGCCACCGGCGCGCGGCCCGCGCGCGCGACGAGGGCCGCTTCGCGCACGAGATCGTTCCCGTTCCGGCCGACCCCGACGACGCGAGCGCGGCGCCGGTCTTGCACGACGAGGGGATTCGCGACGACACGAGCGCGGAGAAGCTCGCGTCGTTGCGGCCGGCGTTCGCGGCTGACGGCGTCGTCACGGCGGGTTCGTCCTCGCAGATCAGCGACGGTGCGGCGGCCGTGCTCGTCGCGGAGCGCGCGACGGCGGAGCGGCTCGGGCTGCGGCCGCGCGCGCGTTTCGTCGCGTTCTCGGTCGCCGGCGACGATCCGGTGCTGATGCTGACCGCGCCGATCCCTGCGACGCGCACGGTCCTCGAGCGCGCGGGACTCGACGTCGCGGCGATCGACCGCTTCGAAGTGAACGAGGCGTTCGCGAGCGTTCCGCTGGCGTGGGCGGCCGCGACCGGCGCCGACCTCACGCGCACCAACGTCAACGGCGGCGCGATCGCGCTCGGCCATCCGCTCGGCGCGACGGGGGTGCGCCTCACCGCGACGCTGCTGCATGAATTGGAGCGCAGCGGTGGGCGCTACGGACTGCAGACGATCTGCGAGTTCGGCGGGACCGCAAACGCGCTGATCCTCGAACGCCTTCCCCGGTCGAACGACGGAGGTCCGCGATGACGACGACGACGGTCGCCTACGAGCATCCCGAGGTCGAGTCGCTCGACCGCGACGCGCTGCGCGCGCTGCAGGAACGCCGCCTCGCCGCGCTCGGCGCGCGTCTCGCCGCGTCGCCCGACTGGGTCGCGCACTTCGCGCAAGCGGGACTGCACCCGCGGGACCTCACGAGCCTCGAGGCGCTGCGCGCCGTGCCGACGCTCGAGAAGAGCGCGCTGCGCGAGCGCTATCCGTTCCCGCTGCTGACCGTCCCCGTCGAACGCGTCAGCCGCTTCGTCGCGACGAGCGGGACGACCGGACCGCCGGTGACGTTCGGCTTCACCGACGCCGACCGCGCGCTGACGGCGCAGCAGATGGCGCGAATCCTGCGCTGCGCCGGCGTGCGTCCGGGCGACCGCGTCTATCAGGGTTACGGCTACGGGTTGTGGATCGGCGGGGTCGCGATGGACTGGGGGCTCGCCGCCTTCGGCGCGACAAACTTCGGAATCGGTCCGGGCCGCGCCGAGCTCGTCGTCACGTGGCTGCGCGATCATGCCTACACCGCATGCACGATGTCGCCGCTGTGGCTGATGACGCTCGTCACGACGGCGCGCGAGCACGGGATCGACCCGCGGCGCGACTGGGCCCTGCGCGTCGGCTTGTTCGGCGGACAGTCCGTTTCGTCGACGTTCCGCGACGAGCTGGAAGCCGCAATGCCCGACGGCTTCCTCGCGCAGAACATTTACGGCACGACCGAGAGCGGCGGCCCGAACCTCGCGATCTCGTGCCCGGCCTCGCACGACCGCGACCTCATGCACCTCATCAACGAGGACACGATCCTGACCGAGATCGTCGATCCGGTCACGCTGCGCCCGACCGAACCGGGCGCGGTCGGCGAGATCGTCGTCACCACGCTGCAGAAGGAAGCCTCGCCGGTGGTCCGCTGGCGCACGCGCGACCTCGTCCGCCTCGCCGACGATCCCGCCGGCTGCCCGTGCGGCCGGCGCGCCTTCCCGCTGATCGGCCGCATCGTCGGCCGCTCGGACGACATGCTGAAGATTCGCGGCGTGATCGTCTACCCGTCGCAAATCGAAGACGTCATTGCCGCGCACCCCGCAACCGCAAAGGAGGCCTGGCAAATCTACGTGGACCGCACCGACCGCATCCTCGACGACGCGACCGTCGCGGTGGAGCGCCGCGCGCACGCGCAGCACCCGGCGCAGCGCGTGCGCGACGACGTGAGCAGCGCGCTCCACGCACGGCTCGGCATTCGACTGCGCGTCGAAGTGCACGAAGAGGGAACGCTGCCGCGCTACGAAGCGAAGGCGGTCCGGGTGATCGTGCGATGAGCGGCGCGCTCGCGGGCGTCCGGGTCGTGGACCTGTCTGCGCGGTTGCCGGGTCCGCTCGCGACGCTGTTCCTCGCGCAGGCCGGCGCCGACGTGACGCGCGTCGAGCCGCCCGGCGGCGACATGTTGCGCGTCGCGTTCGACCGCTTTCCGCAGTCCCCGAGCGCGTTCGACCTGCTGCACCGCGGAAAACGCACGGTCGAACTCGACCTGAAGGTGCCGGCCGACCGCGCGCAGCTCGACGCGCTGATCGCCGAAGCCGATGTCTTCGTGGAAGGCTTCCGGCCCGACGTCGCGGTGCGCCTCGGCGTCGACGGCGACACGCTGCGCGCGCGCTTCCCGCGCCTCATCACGTGTTCGATCGTCGGCTACGCGCCGGACGGCCCGCACGCGCAGCGCGCCGGCCACGACCTGACATACCTCGCCGAGCGCGGCCTGCTCGGCCTCATCGCGACCGCCGACGGCACGCCGGCGCTGCCCGGCGTGCTGCTCGCCGACGTCGGCGGTGGCACGTATCCCGCCGTCGTGAACATCCTGCTCGCGCTCCTGGCACGCGAACGCACCGGTACCGGCGCGCACGTGACGGTCGCGATGGCCGACGCGCTCGCGCCGTTCGCCGTGTGGGCGCGCGCGGTCGCGGCCGGCGGCGGCACGGTCGATCCGCGCCGCGGCGTCTTCACCGGCGGCAGCCCGCGCTACAACCTCTACCGCACGCGCGACGGCGCCTGGCTCGCGGTCGGCGCGCTCGAAGAACACTTCTGGCGCGCGTTCTGCGCCTTGCTGGAGATTGGCACCGACGCGACCACAGCGGCCGTCGCCGCCGCGGTCTCCACGCGCGACGCCGACTGGCTCCGCGACGCGCTCGCGCGGGTCGACACCTGCGCAGCGATCGTCGAACCGGCGCAGCATGCCGCCGGCGACGGCGACCTGATCCTGCCGATCGAACCGGCGCTGCGCGGCGAGCGGCAGCGCGTCTCGACGGAACGCGCGTAGATGGGCCGCCCCGCCATGTCGGCGCGCGCGCCGTTCGACGTCGACGCGGTCGCCGCCGCGGCGATGGACGTCTTCCTGCGCCGCGGCTACGCCGCGACCTCGATGGACCAGATCGCCGAGACGCTCGGCATCCGCAAAGCCTCGCTCTACCACCACGTCGCGAGCAAGGAAGAACTCTTGCGCCGCGGCGTCGAGCGCGCATTCGACGCGCTGACCGCCGTCTTCGACGAACCGTCCGCGCGCCACGGTCGCGCAATCGACCGCCTGCGCTACGTCCTCACCCGCATCGCCGAGGTCACGCTCGCCCGCGCCGCCGAGGCGTCGCTCGTCATCCGCACCCGCGGCAACACCCCGTTCGAAGAAGCGATCATCCACCGCCGCCGCGCCATCGACGCCGCATTCGCCGCCCTCGTCGGCGCTGCAGCCGACGAGGGAACGCTGCGCGCCGACATGCCCCCGGCGCTGCTTGCGCGCATGATGCTGGGCACGACCAACGCCCTGACCGAGTGGTACCGCGCCGACGGCGTGCTCACGGCAGCGGAGATCGCGCAGGCGGTCGCTGCGATGCTGCTCGACGGCGCGCGGGCGCCGTCGGCGATCAGTGCGGCGGCTGCTCCGCCGCGGCGCGGGCGGCGCGTGCGTCGCGGTTGAGGCGGCGATCGAAGTCGCAACCGGAACGACGTGGGCCGCGCACCTGCGGACCGCGCTGCTCGAACCGCTCGAGATCGCGGCGATCACCGACGCAGAGGAGGCGCCCCCTCCGCCGCGACCGTCTCGGCCCGCGAGAATTGAAGCGCGGTCGGTGACATCGACCCACAGCGCGTGCACCCATGCCGCGCCAGCATTACCGCCGCCGCACCAATCCCCGTCGAAGCCCCCGTCACGACGACGGCTTCGCACCGCACGCCTTCCGTTCGTACGCTCATGTCGTCGCCTTCGAAGCCCGGTATACGCCAGTCCTGGGCGGCTACGACTTCCGCTTTGAAGCGTGCACGACCGACGGCAAGATCACGTTCTCGATCTGATACCGGATGAAATGCGTCTGTGGGTCGTAGACATAGAGATCTCGGTACTGACCGGTACTATCGGAAACGTCTACTTGAACGAAGAGTCCGGAAGCCGACGGCGAGACGTGAGGGAAGCCGAGGGCGGCAATCTGCGCGCGTCCAACCGCAATAGGCGTCGTCACCATCACTACCGGCCGAGGACCGCGATACTGCTGCCGCTCAAGAGCCTCGCTGAGCGATCTCCCTCGGGCATCGGCAGCGATATCAGCATGCCGTGGCTGAAAGACAGCTGGCCGCGCCGGCATGGTCGTCGCGGCGACAGCCGTACTCGAAGACGTAATAGCTATCCCCAGCACGAAGGCTACAAAGTTCCTCACTTGCATACGTCCTCCATGTCCGTCGACGATTGCCGTGACCAAACATACTTGTTCTGTCCTGATCTCCAGCCCAGCCACATCATGCGATGACGGAACCAGGCATGCGGGTAATGCAAGTGAGAGCCGCCGTCGTCTGGAATCGCAAGCGCGTACGGCCGCCAATGGCCTCGATTCGGTTCGATCGTGCGCGGGGCATTGAATGCTTCAGATGGCCAATATCCGACAGCACCGCCCCAGTTCGAGAGATCCTCGGCCGGCCGGTACTCAAACGGTCCAGATGGTGACTTGTATTGCGTACCGTCCTCAAAAGCGCGTAGCACGCGAATCATCGCTTGGAGGTTTGGATGCCGTCCGCCCTTGCAGTACGATTCGACGCGGAGCGGCTCGAGGCTCGCGGCGCCGATCAAAATAGCTGCGAGCGGAACGAATACGACGCGTTTCAATTCAGGTCGCCCTCAACCCCGAGCACCTGACCCGAGTAGACGTCGGCGCTCACGACGACGTGCGAGGAAAAATAGAAGTGGTACGCCGGGTAGGCCGTGTTGTCAGTCGACGAAATGGGTGGCGTCCAGTAGCTGTAGACGTATCCCTGAAGCGTCCCGAGAGTCATCCCTTTGATCTGCGAGCTCGTCGAAGCAATGGAATACGCCTGGCTTGATGAGAGAGCGGAAGCGCCGGAACCATTCTGGCCCAACGGATAGCGTAGGCTTCCATTCCGATGGCGCCATAGGCGGTAGAAGTCATTGACGTGTTGGTCGTACTCGAAACCCCACTGAAGGCAGTGCGGCTTGTCGTGCGGGGGATCGTTTTCGTTGACCTGGAGGCAAACCCGCTTCTTGTAGTTGTCGACGCCGACCCGAATCGCGTCTCCACCGAATGTTGCGTCGGAATGCCCGTACGTGAATTGATACCCCATGAGA
>JAFAMK010000360.1 GCA_019233415.1 Vulcanimicrobiota bacterium | reverse complement strand
AGAGCCAGGTGATGATGGGCGGCCGCGGCAAGGCCGGCGGCATCAAGTTCGCCGACGACGCGCAGCAGGGCGAAACGCTCGCGCGCGAGCTGATCGGTAAGGTCCTCAAGTCGGTCCAGAATCCCGAAGGCGAAGAAGTCCGCTCGCTCCTCGTCGAGGAGAAGGTCGCGATCGCGAGTGAGGCCTACGTCTCGATCGCGATCGACCGTTCGACGAAGAAGCCCGTCGTGCTCGTCACCGCGCAGGGCGGCATGGACGTCGAGGAAGTCGCCGAGCACGACCCGGACGCGATCAAGAAGTACTGGATCGATCCCGCGATCGGCTACTCGCCGTTCATCGGGCGCGAGCTGGCGTTTCACGCCAAGCTCCCCGACGGTTACCGCAAGGCGTTCCCGGCGGTCCTCGGCGCGCTCTACACGCTCTTCATGGACTACGGCGCGAACCTAGTCGAGATCAACCCGCTCGTCCTCACGCAGGACGGCCGCGTGATCGCGAGCGACGCGAAGGTCGACCTCGACGACAACGGGCTCTACAAACACCCCGACGTCGCGGAGTGGAACAAGACGTCACCGTCCGACGAAGACCAGGCGGCCGCGGTCGCGATCGGCCTCGGCATGTCCAACTACGCGCGGCTCGGCGGGACGATCGGCGTCATCGCCAACGGCGCGGGCCTCGGCATGGGGACGATGGACGCGATCCGCAATGCGGGCGGCGAGGCGGCGAACTTCCTCGACATCGGCGGCGGCGCGCAGGCGGAGCTGGTGAAGAAAAGCTACGACCTCGTGACGTCCGATCCGCGCGTGCGCGCGATGTTCATCAACATCTTCGGCGGGATCACGCGCGGCGACCAAGTCGCGAAGGGGATCGTCGAAGCGCTCGCCGGTGGTGATGTTCGCAAAGTCCCGCTCGTCGTGCGGCTGACCGGAACGAACGCGAAGGAAGGGCTCGCGATTCTGGCCGAGGCCGGGTTCGTCCCGGTCGAGACGATGGACGAAGGAGCCGCGCGCGCCGTTGCGCTCGCGAACGGAGAGAAGTAACGTGGCGATCTTCCTCGACAAGAACTCCAAAGTCATCGTCCAGGGCATCACCGGGCGCGAAGGCGCGTTCCACACGCAGCGCATGCTGGCGTACGGCACGAACGTCGTCGGTGGCGTGACGCCGGGCAAGGGCGGCACGACGATCGAGACCGGCCAGCCCGTCTTCGACACGGTGAAGGACGCCGTGCAGGCGACCGGCGCGACGCACTCGATCATTTTCGTCCCGCCGTTCGCCGGCGCCGACGCGCTGTGGGAAGCCTACGAGGCGGGGATCACGCTCGCCGTCTGCATCACCGAAGGAATCCCCGCGCACGACATGCTGCGCGTCGTCAACACGACCCCTGGGATGCGGATCATCGGCGGCAACTGCCCCGGCCTGATCTCGCCCGGCAAGTCGCTGCTCGGGATCATGCCGGGCCACGTCTTCAAGGAAGGCAACGTCGGGATGATCTCGCGCTCGGGGACGCTGACCTACGAGATCGTCGACGGCCTGACGCGGGCCGGGCTCGGCCAGTCGACCTGCGTCGGGATCGGCGGCGACCCGATCATCGGGACGACCTTCGTCGACTGCCTGCGCGCGTTCGCGAACGATCCGGAGACGACGGCGCTCGTCGTCGCCGGCGAGATCGGCGGCTCGGACGAAGAGGACGCGGCCGCCTTCATCAAGGCCCACATTCCCGACAAGCCGGTCGTCGCGTTCATCGGCGGCCGTTCGGCCCCGAAGGGGAAGCGGCTCGGTCACGCCGGCGCGATCATCTCGGGGAACACCGGGACGCCCGAGTCCAAGGTCAAGGCGTTCGCCGAGGCGGGCGTCCCCGTCGCGGACCGGCCCTCGCAGATTCCGGCGCTGCTGGCCGAACGGCTCAAGCCCGCCGCCGTCTGAGGCGCCGTGCAGGCCGGCTACCAGTGCGAGGAGTGCGAGGAGGCGATCTGGCTGGCGACGACCCGGGCGGAGCTGCAGTGGCTGCGCAACCGCCGGCACGTCGTCCGCGAGGTCCAGCGCCATCTCAGCACCGGCCTCGACAGCTGGATGGACGAGGGCCTGGCGTTCCTCGAGCGCCACGACGGCCACAGCGTGGTCGTAGTAACGCGAGGTAAATAATTTAAGGATAATACCAAGGTAGTCGCCGTCTCGTCGTGGTAGAGGCGCCGGTGCGTCAGGCCGTATCCCGGCCTTGGCGTTCAGCACCTCCCCTACGAAAGGGCCCTCTTTTGACGACTATCTCCTCGGTGAGACGAGGGATCG
>JAFAMK010000230.1 GCA_019233415.1 Vulcanimicrobiota bacterium | reverse complement strand
GGATCCCCAGGTTCAGCTCGGGGTCCTGGACGTCTTGAAGCGCCTCGCGCACGATCTCCGCGGTCACCATTGCGGTTCCTACGATACGGCGTCGGGCTCGAAGGTTCCCGACGCGATCCGCAGCAGTCCGGGCGACGGCAACGGGGTGATCCGCCGCGCGACCACGAGGGCGACCGCCAGCACGGCGATTACGGAACTCGCGGCGGTCGCGCCGCCGAACGCGTCCGCCACCAGCGCGCCTCCGAGGAACACGATCAGCACGGCGCTGCCGACGATCTGGCGCCACAGGCGGTGGCGTGCGGGCTCGTCGAGCAGGTCCCAGCCGCGGCGCAGCCCGCGCAGGTCGAGGGCGGCGTTCACCGTGTTCAGCGCGAGGAAGACGCCGACGTAGAACGCAAGCGAATACGCAGCGTCGGTTTCGTTCGTGGCGAAGCGCAGGTTGACGATCATCGCGTACGGGACGAGCGCGACGAGCGCGAGGTACGCGAAGGCGAGGAACAAGTCGGGCCGGCTCGGCACGAACCCGGTCGACATGATGCGGTGATAGCGCATCCAGTACACGCTGACGATCGCGAACGTCCCGAAGAAGAACGTATAGGTGAGCGGGTGCGCGAACAGGTCCGCGCCGTGGCTCGGCACCGTGAACTGCACGGCGAGCTGCGACATCGAAAAGCCGACGACGATGTCGCCGAACGCTTCGAGCCGCCCGACGAAGTGCCGCTCGTCCGGCGCGAGCCGCTCGCGAAACGCGGTCACGTCACACGGCCAGGTAGCGCTGCATCATCGCCTCGTCGGCCTTGAGCGCGGCGATCGTGCCGGAGCCGACGACGCGGCCGTTCGAGAGGACGTAGCCGCGGTCGGAGAGGCTCATCGCGACCTGCGCGTTCTGCTCGACCAGCAGAATCGTGTGCCCTTCGGCCCGAATCTCGCGCACGCACTCCTCGACGTTGCGCGCGATCAGCGGCGCGAGCCCTTCCATCGGCTCGTCGAGCAGGATGATGTCGGGGTTCGCGATCAACGCGCGCGCGATCGCGAGCATCTGCTGCTCGCCGCCCGAGAGCTTCGCCGGCTTGTCGCGCCGCTCGCCGAGCACCGCGAAGTAGTCGTAGATGCGCTTCTCGGTCCACGGGCCCTTGCGCCCGGCGAGCGAGGCCAGCCGCAGGTTCTCGCCGACGGTGAGGTTCGGGAAGATGCGCCGGTCCTCGGGAACGAACGCAATCCCCAGCTGCGCGAGCGAGAACGGGGTCTTGTTCGTGATCTCCTTGTCCTTGAACCGGATCGTCCCGGTCCGCGCGGGAACGAGCCCCATCACCGTCTTGCAGGTCGTCGAGCGCCCTGAACCGTTGCGCCCGAGCAGCGCCACGACCTCGCCCGCGTCGACGTGCAGCGAGACGTTCTGCAGCACGTGCGACTTGTCGTAATACGCGTTGACGCCGTTCAGTTCGAGCAGCGCGCTCATGCTAGTTCTCCCAAGTACGCGCGCTGGACGGCTTCGTTCGCGCGAATCTCCTGCGGCGTTCCGGTCGCGAGCACTTGTCCCGTCTGAAAGACGGTGATCGTCGTCGAGATCGCCATCACGACGTCGATGTCGTGCTCGACGAGCAGGATCGTGCGGCCCGGCGCGATCCGCTGGATCAAGTCGACCGTCTCGTGCGTCTCGGCCGGCGACATGCCGGCAAGCGGCTCGTCGAGCAGCAGCACCGGCGGATCGCTCGCGATCACGAGGCCGATCTCGAGCCGGCGCTGGTCGCCGTGCGAGAGGTTCTCCGCCCGCGCCTCGCGCGCTTCGTACAAGCCGACGTCGCGCAGCACGCGGTCCGTCTTGTCGGCGAGATTGCCCAAGCGGCGCTCGGGCAGGAAGAAGTTCGCCCTCCCGTCGTGGACCGCTTGGACCGCCAGCCGCACGTTCTCGTAGACGGTCAGGCGGCCGAAGATGTTGGTGATCTGGAACGAGCGCGCGATGCCCAGGCGCGCGCGCTGGTAGGCGAGCAGTGCGGTGATCTCGCGCTCGCGGAACCAGATGCGCCCTTCGCTCGGCGGCAGCAGGCCGCTCAGCAGGTTGAAGAACGTCGTCTTTCCCGCGCCGTTCGGCCCGATGATCGTGCGCACGCCGCCCTCGGGGATCTCCAGCGAGACCGCGTTGACCGCGGTGAAGCCGGAGAAGCGCCGCGTCAGCTTCTCGGTCTTGAAGATGTAGGCCATCAGCGCGAGACCTCGCTCGCAACCGGTTCGTCGAGCGGCGGCAGCTCTTCGACGAGGTCGGTCTGCACGCGCGCCCGGCGCGAGAACAGACGCCGCACCGCGTTCGCGATCCCGTAGTGCCGCACGTCGTCGATCAAGCCCATGATCCCGCGCGGGCCGATCAGGACGAACACGACGAAGACCACGCCGATCCACGCCTCCCAGTATTTCGTCGCCTGCGAGACCCCGTTCTGCAGCTCGTGATAGAGCGCGGCGCCGAGGATCGGCCCGAGGAACGTCTGGCTGCCGCCCAGGAGCGACATCATCACGACGTTCCCCGAGTACTCGATCGAGCCGGCGTCGGGGTTGATCGCTTGCTGGAAGTACGTCCACAGCCAGCCGGCGACCGCCGGGAACGCCGCCGAGAGGACGAACGCGTTGACGCGGAACTTGTCGACGTCGTAGCCGAGGAAGCGCGCGCGCTGCTTGTTCTCGCGGATCGCGTGCAGCACGCTGCCGAACGGTGAGTTGATGATCCAGTAGAGGACGCACAGCGTCACGAAGACGACGGCCGCGGCGAACCAGTAGAAGTGGGCCGACGAGTTCATCCACTCGATGCCGAAGATCTGCGGGCGCGCGATGCTCTGCATCCCGTCCTCGCCGCCGGTCAGCTCGTTCCAGCGATAGGTGATGAAGAAGATCACCTGCGCGAACGCCAGCGTGATCATCGAGAAGTAGATCCCGCTCGAGCGTGGGACGATGATCCGCGCCAGCAGCCATGCCCACAGCAGCGCGAAGATGAGCGAGAGCACGAGCGCGATCACCATGTTCCCGGCGGCCCCGTGCTGGAGCGTCAGCCCGAGCACCTGAACGTTGAAGCCCTTGGTGTAGAGCGCGGTCACGTAGGCGCCCAGCGTGAAGAACATCGCGTGGCCGAACGACAGCTCGCCGACGTGGCCGAACAGCAGGTTGAACCCGCTGGCGAACAGCCCGAAGATGATCATCGTCGTCGCGATGTCGACGAACCCGCCTTGTCCCGCGAACGGGTTCGCGCCGGCGACGAACGGCAGCACGGCGATCAGCAGCGCCGTCCACAGCAGCGGGTGCGTGAACAACGCGGCGGCGCGGCTCTGGCGGCTCACTCGAAGAGTCCCTCGACGCCGAACAGCCCGCGCGGCCGCACCAGCAGAATGATCCCCATGACGAGGAACGCGGTCACCTCGACGGCCGGCGGAAACAGCAGCGCCATCAGGCTCTGGGCGATCCCGATCACGAGACCGCCCACGATGGCGCCCCAGAACGAACCGATCCCGCCGACGATGACGATCGCGAAGGTCAGCACGATCCACTGCGAGGCCCAGTTCGGCTGGATCGCGTAGACCGGCGCCGCGAGCGCGCCGGCGAGGCCCGCCATCAGCGAACCGATCCCGAAGACGAGCGTGAACATCAGCGGCATGTTGATCCCGAGGATCTTCACCATCTCGGCGTCGCGCGTGCCGGCTTTGATGATCACGCCGATGTTCGTCTTGTTGAGCAGCAGCCAGACCAGCGTCAGGATGACGATCGTCACGATGACGAGCAAGATGTCTTTGTAGAACGGGAGCTGCAGCCCGAACACGTTCGCCGACTGCGGGATGTAGCTCGGCGTGTCCACGCGGACCGCGTCGTCGCCCCACCATTTTCGCACGAGCTGTGCGAAGATCAGCGCCGTCCCGAACGTCAGCAGCAGCGTGTACTCAGGTATGCGCTTGTACAGCGGCCGAATCAGCAGCGACTCGAACGCCATCCCGAGCAGGCCGACGATGACCGCCGCCGCCAGGATCGCCCACCAGAACCCGCCCGGGATGTTCTTGAAGGCGCCGTTGAGCTGGTACGTCAGGTAGGCTCCGAGCATGAAGAAGGAGCCGTGCGAGAAGTTGATCACGCCCATGAGCCCGAGGATGATGTTGAGGCCCAAGGCGACGAGGATGTACAGCATCCCCAGGGTGATCCCGTTGACGAGCTGGTCGGTCAGCGCGTCGATGCCCGGCAAATGGATTGCGGCGCCCTCCGAATATGTACGGAAGGGACCACCGTTCGCCTCACGGGTGGTCGCTTCCATGCCGTGAACGAACCAAGGGCGTGAAACCGACGCATTCCCGCGGAAGTTATACGACCACCACGGCCGAGCGGGGTATCTCAAAACTTGGCGGTCGGGTGGCAGGGAGCGGCTGGGCCGCTCGGGGAGTTTCGTACAGTCATGTCAATGTGGGAACCGTTCACCGAACGCGCGCGGCGCAGCATCGTGCTGGCTCAGGAAGAGGCGCAGCGGCTCGGGAACAACTACATCGGGACCGAGCACATCCTGCTCGGCATCATCTCCGAGGGCGAGAGCCTTGCGGCCAAGGTCCTGGAGACGCTCGGCGTCAACCTCGCCAAGGTCCGCCAGGAGGTCGAGGCAATCGTCGGCCGGGGCGGGCAGACCGTCCAGCAGGAGATGGTCTTCACCCCGCGCGCCAAGCGCGTGATCGAGCTGGCCTTCGAAGAAGCCCGCCAGCTGAACCACAACTACATCGGCACGGAGCACCTCCTGCTCGGGCTGATCCGGGAAGGCGAAGGCGTTGCCGCCCGCGTCCTGACCAACCTCGGGGTCGACCCGGCCAAGGTTCGCGTCCAGACGACCTCCTTGCTCGGCGCCGAGGGCCAGCCCCCAGCCCCGAAGGGCAAGTCGAAGACCCCGACGCTCGACGCCTACGGCCGCGACCTGACGACCCTGGCCCGCGAGAACAAGCTCGACCCGGTCATCGGCCGCGCCAACGAGATCGAGCGGGTCATCCAGATCCTCAGCCGCCGGACCAAGAACAACCCGGCCCTGATCGGCGAGCCCGGCGTCGGCAAGACGGCGATCGCCGAGGGCCTGGCCCAGCGCATCGTACGCGGCGATGTGCCGGAGAGCCTGCGCGACCGGCGTATCGTCTCCCTGGATATGGGCGCCTTGATCGCTGGCGCCAAGTATCGCGGCGAGTTCGAGGAGCGCCTGAAGGCCGTGCTGAAGGAGGTGCAGCGCGCCGAGG
>JAFAMK010000171.1 GCA_019233415.1 Vulcanimicrobiota bacterium | reverse complement strand
ATCCGGCTTCGCCGAGGCTGGCAGCGCAAATCGCCGCGTACGTCGATCACGTCGTCGACGGCGCCGAACCAAAGCTCGCAACGCTGCTCGCCGCCGCACGCGCAACGGTGCCGCCCGAAGCCGCCGCCCCGGCCGTGGCCGCCGCCTCTCCTGCGCCGACGACCCCGGCGAATGCCGCCGCAAGTCCGTCCGCGGCGAACACGGCCGCGACGAACACGGCCGCGACGAACACGCCCGCACCCACTGCGTCCGCGACCGCCGGCAACAACGCCGCGGCCGCCGCAAACAACGCGTCCGCTGCAGCCGCGACGCCTGCGAGCGACGCGCTGCCTTTGCCGGCGGCGGTTGCGGTGGAGCGGGCAGCGGCGCTCGGGGTCGATTTGAAACAGACGCTGCTGGCGCTTGCAGCGGATCGGGCGGCGCCGGTGGGGCTTGCACCGTCGGTTGCGGGGGCGCTGACGGCGCTGACGGCCGTGCAGGTCTCGGCAGCGCAGACGCTGGCGGCGCATCCGGACGGGATCGCGTTCACGATTCCGCTGACGACGGCGCACGGGTTCGCGAACGCGCAGATCAGCGTGAAGCGCGATGCACCGGACGGGCGCGGGGCGCCGGTCGATGCGGAGAACTTCCGGATCGCGTTCGTGCTGGAGACGGCGAACTACGGGACGGTCGCGATCGACCTGGTCACGGTCGGCCGCGAGGTGACCGTGGACGTGCGGACCGAGGCCGCGCCGGCGATGCGCGCCTTCCGCGACGCGCTCGGCCAGCTGACCACGCGGCTCGAGTCGCTGCGCTACCGCGTGTCCTCCGCCGGCGCGTCGGTCGGCACGACGACCACGATCGCCGTCGACGCCCCGCCGTCGCGCCCCGCCGACCCCGACGCCACGGTGGACCGCTCCGCATGAACACGCGCTACTACGACGCGCGGCGCAACGCGCCGGCGCGGCCGGCCGCCGCAGCGCTCGCGTACGACCCGACGGGGCCCGAGCCGCCGGAGATCGTCGCGGTCGGGCGCGGGCTCACGGCGGAAGAGATCGTGCGGATCGCGCGCGAGCACGACGTCCCGGTCCACCAGGACGCGGGGCTGGTCGAGGCGCTGGCCAAGCTCGAAGTCGGGCGCGCCCTGCCGCGCGAGCTGTACGTGGTCGTGGCCGAGGTCTTGGCGTTCGTCTACGCCGTCGACGCGCAAGCCGCGCGCTGAGCGGAAGGAATCGTTCGTCCGCGCCGAAGGGCGCCTCCGTGACAACACGGAGATTCGCGGCATTCGTTGCCGCGGCGCTGCTCGCGTGCTTCCCGGCGCGGCCCGCACTCGCGGCCGACCCGCCGACCGCCGTGACCCACCACAGCGTGACGATCGGCGGCCACGCGATCGCGTACACGGCGCGCGCCGGAATGCTGACGCTGAAGAACGCCGACGGCGACGAGATCGGGCACGCGTTCGCCGTCTCGTACACCGCCGACGGCGAGAACCCGCGCACCCGCCCGGTGACGTTCTTCTGGAACGGCGGCCCGGGCTCGTCGACGATGTGGCTGCACATGAGCTCGTACGGGCCGCTGCGCGTCGCCGCGCCATCGAACGCGACGCCGCCCGCGCCCGGCACGCCGTTGCTTCCGAATCCCGACTCGCTGCTCGACGTGACGGACGAAGTCTTCGTCGACGCGATCGGAACCGGCTACAGCGAGATCACCGGCAAGGGCACGCCCAAGACGTTCTTCGGAATCGACGAGGACGGGCGCGCGTTCGAGCAGATCATCAAGAACTGGACGACCGAGAACGACCGCTGGGCCTCGCCCAAGTTCCTGTTCGGCGAGTCGTACGGGACGATGCGCGCCGCGGTGGTCGTCGACGGCCTGCAGCGCGGCGGGATGGCGGTCAACGGCGTCGTGCTGCTCTCGTCCGCACTCGACTACAACGCGCTCGACAACAATCAAGGCCCCGGTGAAGACTACCAGTACGTCTCGTTCCTTCCGACCGAAGCCGCCGTCGCGTGGTACCACCACAAGGTCGCCGGAAGCGCGCGCGACCTTGCGTCGTTCGTCGACGAGGTGCGCGCGTTCGCGATCGGTCCGTACGCCGACGCGCTGATGCGCGGCGACACGCTCGACGCGACGACGCGGAGCGCGATCATCGCGAAGCTGCACGCGTACACCGGGCTCGACGAGCGCTACATCGACCGCGCGAACCTGCGCATCGATCCGGGCCGGTTCGAGCACGTGCTGCAGAGCGGCGACGGCATCGCGACCGGGCGGCTCGACGGACGCTACCAGGGCCCCGAGCTGGACCCCACCGGCGACTCCGCGACGTACGACCCGACCAGCGACGACCTGCTGACCGACGCGATGGTCGGCGCGTTCAGCCACTACGTGCGCGACGACCTGAACTACCGCGTCGATCGCCCGTACCTCGGCACGAACTATCCCGTCGTCGGCCGGAACTGGAACGCGCGGCGCACCGGCTCGCTGCTCGCGCCGACCAGCGCGCCCGACCTGCGCGACGCGATGACGAAGAACCCGTACCTGCGCGTCTTCTCGGCCAACGGCTACTTCGATCTTGCCACACCGTTCTTCGGCACGGAGTACACCCTGCATCATCTCGGTCTCGACCCGTCGCTGCGCTCGCACCTGCAGTTCGGGTTCTATCCGTCGGGCCACATGGTCTACCTCAACGACGAGTCGCGCCGCATGCTCAAGGCCGATCTCGTGCGCTTCTACCACGACGCGGAGGGCCGCTGAGATGCGCCGCACACGCTTCGCCGCACTCGCGCTCGCCGTGCTCGCCGCCGCGTCGCTCGCCGTGCCGGCTCGCGCGCTCGCACAGGCGACGCCGGCGCCCGGTCCGTTCCGACCGGTCCCGGGCGTCAAGGACGCCGTCACGCACCACACCGTGACGATCGGCGGGCGCGCGATCCGCTACACGGCACGCGCCGGCACGATCCTGCTGCGCGACGGCGAGAACGAGCCGGTCGCGAGCATGTTCTACGTCGCCTACACGGCCGACGGCGCCGACACGCGCACGCGGCCGGTGACGTTCTTCTGGAACGGCGGGCCCGGCTCGTCGACGATCTGGCTGCACATGGGCTCGTTCGCGCCGGTGCGCGTCGAGGTTCCGAAGAACGCGACGCAGCCGGGGCCGAACCCGCCGCTGCTCGACAACCCACAGTCGTTGCTCGACGTGAGCGACCTCGTCTTCGTCGATGCGGTCGGGACCGGCTGGAGCACGCTCGTCGCGCACGGCAAAGGCTCCGACTTCTACGGGGTCGACGAGGACGCGAAGGCGTTCGAGCAGTTCATTCAGCGCTACGTGACGCGCAACGGCCGCTGGCAGTCGCCGAAGTTCCTGTTCGGCGAGTCCTACGGCACGACGCGCGCCGCGAACGTCGTGAACCTGCTGCAGGGCGACGGGATGGCGGTCAACGGCGTCGTCCTGCTCTCGACGGCGCTCGACTTCAACATCCTGGCGATCGGACAGCAAGGTCCGGGCGAGGACTACGTGTACGAGGGGTACCTTCCGACCGAGGCGGCCGTGGCGTGGTACCACCACAAGGTTCCCGGCAACCCGCCGGACCTCGCGCGCTTCGTCGCCGAGGTGCGCGCGTTCGCCGGCGGGCCGTACGCGCAGGCGCTGATGCGCGGCGACCTGCTCGACGACGCGACGCGCGCGCAGATCGTCGCGAAGCTGCACGCCTACACCGGTCTCGACGAGGGCTACATCCAGAAGGCGAACCTGCGCATCGAGCCGGCTCGCTTCGAGCAGGAGCTGCTGCGCGGTGAAGGCCGCAACATCGGGCGCTTCGACGGCCGCTACAGCGGCGACGAGATCGACCCGAACGGCACGTTCCCCAGCTACGACCCGTCGGACACGATGGCCTCGGCGGCGTTCGTCACGGCGTTCAACCACTACGCGCACGACGTGCTGCACTACAACGACGAGCGGCCGTACGACGTGCTCGACTTCGGTGTCAACGGCGCCTGGAAGCTCCAGCGCGGCCAGGACTCGAACGCCGCCTCGGTCGTCGCGGACCTCAAGTCGGCGATCGTGCAGAACCCCTCGCTGCACGTCCTCTCGGCGAACGGCTACTTCGACCTGGCGACCGCGTTCTTCGCGACCGAGTACGAGCTGAACCACATGGGGCTCAATGCCGATCAGCGCAAGCGCCTGCACTACGCGTACTTCCCGTCGGGCCACGAAGTGTACCTGAACCACGACGCGCTCGTGCAGTTCAAGGCCGACATGGTGCAGTTCTACCACGAGGCGGGGGTGCGCTAGCGGGGACCGCGGCTCGCGGGGGCGGAATCATCCGCCCCTGTGAGTTGGTTCGGGAAGATCAAGGCCGCGCTCTCGCGCACGCGCGAGGTGTTCGGCGGTGAGCTGGAGACGCTGGCGCTGGCGAAGCGGCCGGTCGACGACGAGCTGTGGGACGACTTGGAAGAGCTGCTGCTGCGCGCGGACTTCGGCGTCGCCACGACGACGAAGATCGTCGACGCGCTGCGCGGGGTCGCGAAGCAAGACCGCTATGAGACGAGCGACCAGGTCGTCGCGCGCTTCCGGCGCGACGTGCAGAACTTCCTGACGCTGCCGGAGATGGGGCTCGACCTGCGCGCGAAGCCGGCGGTGATTCTCGTCGTCGGCGTCAACGGCAGCGGCAAGACGACGACGATCGGCAAGCTCGCGGCGCTGCTGCGCGCGCAGCGCAAGCGCGTCCTCGTCGTTGCCGCCGACACGTTCCGCGCCGCCGCCGCCGAGCAGCTCGACGTGTGGGCGAAGCGCGCCGGCGCCGACTACGTGCGCGGCGCGGAGGGTTCCGACCCCTCGTCGGTCGTGTTCGACGGAATGAGCGCGGCGAAGGCGCGCGGTTCCGACGTCGTCCTGGTCGACACCGCGGGCCGCCTGCAGACGAAGACCAACCTGATGGAAGAGCTGAAGAAGATGCGGCGCATCATCGAGCGCGAGACGGGCGCGCCGCCGGCCGAGACGCTGCTCATCGTCGACGGCACGACCGGCCAGAACGCGCTCTCGCAGGCGAAGCTCTTCAACGAGGCGACGCAGCTGACGGGCGTGATCGTCACCAAGCTCGACTCGACCGCGAAAGGCGGGGTGCTGGTCGGGATCGTCGACCAGCTCGTCGTCCCCGTGAAGTACATCGGCCTCGGTGAAGGGCAGGACGCGCTCGCGCCGTTCGATCCCGCCCAGTTCACCAAGGCGCTGTTCGAGGCCGCGCCCGCCGCTTAGACGGCCGCCTCGCGCGCGAGCTTTTCGTATTCTGGCTTGAGCGCTTCGTAGCGTGTGTCCGCGTCGGGACCCTCGACGCCGGCGAGTTTTGCGGCGAGGGTGTCGAGGTGGGCGTGCCAACCGCCGCCGACCGTCGGAAACGCTGCGGGCGGGAGCGCGTAGTGGGTGAGGACGAGATGGACGCGGTCGCCCTGCGCGGTCAACTCGAAGCGAACGTACGAATCGCTGATCGTGCCGCTCGCCGCCGTCACCTCGACCCAGTCGATCTCCAGTGCGTGCGGCGGGTCGAAGACGCGCGTGCGGAAGACGAACGCGCCGCCGGGTTCGCCGTCCTCGCCTTCCCATCGCCCGCCGAACTCGGTCCCGACCGTGGACGGAATGTCGCCCGGCGCGAGCCATGTCGCGCGCAGGTCGGACTCGGTCAGGTACGACCAGACGCGCTCGATCGGACCGGGCAGGTCGCGTTCGAAGCGAATCGTGTGCGCGTCGAGCCGCGCGGCGAAGCCGCCGCTCGTGCCGAGGTCGGTCATGCATTGCTCCTTCGGTCAGGATCGGAGTTGGTGAGTTCGCGTTCGAGCGCGTCGAGACGCGTGTTCCAGAAGCGGCGGAAGCGC
>JAFAMK010000141.1 GCA_019233415.1 Vulcanimicrobiota bacterium | reverse complement strand
GATCTTCCCGCGGATGCCGGCGTCATCGTCACGCGTCTCGCCGCGCTCGGCTTTCCGGTCGACGACGTCGAAACGCGGCCGGCGCTGACGAACGTCGTCGGCGGACGAATCGCCAAGCTCGAACGTCACCCGAACGCCGACCGGCTGCAGCTGTGCACGATCGACGTCGGCGGCGAGAAGACGCTGCTGATCGCGACCGCGGCGACGAACGTTGCCGGAGGGCAGACGGTCCCCGTCGCGCGGATCGGCGCGCAGCTCGCCGGCGGACTGACGATCGCGCCGCGCAAGATGCGCGGCGTCGACTCCGAGGGGATGCTGATCTCGGCCGAAGAGATCGGGCTCCCCGGCGAGTGGTTCGAGGACGGCATCCTGCAGCTCGACGCGTCGATCCCGCTCGGAACCGACGTCGTCGCGCACTTCCGGCTGAGCGAACCGGTGCTCGAAGTCGACGTGACGCCGAACCGACCCGACGCGCTCTCGATCGTCGGGCTCGCGCGCGAGCTGGCCGCCTCGTTCGGTGTGCCGCTGCGCGAGCCGAAGACGCAAGTGCAGTACGAAGGCGGCAGCGACGACGCGCGCGTGACGATCGAGACGGTCGACTGCAAGCGCTTTGTGTTCCAGCGCGTGAGCGGGCTGCGCGTGCGGCCCGCCAAGGCGTGGATGCGCATTCGTCTCGCGCTCGCCGGACAGCGCCCGATCGACAACGTCGTCGACGTCTCGAACTTCGTGATGCTCGAACTCGGCCAGCCGCTGCACTTCTTCGACTGGGACCGCGTCGCCGGGAAACACCTCACCGTGCGCGATGCAAACGATGGCGAACCGTTCACGACGCTCGACGGCCAGGAGCGCACGCTCGACGCGCGGATGATGGTCATCGCCGACGACGATGGCCCGACCTCGCTCGCCGGGATCATGGGCGGCCAGCGCAGCGAAGTGCAGGAGTCGACGATCGAGGTCCTGATCGAGGCCGCGTCGTGGACCGGCCCGCGCGTTCGCCGCGCGAGCAACGCGCTCAAGCTGCGCACCGAAGCGTCGAGCCGGTTCGAGAAGTCGCTCCCGCTCGCACTGGCCGACCTCGGCGCCGCACGCGCCGCGCGCCTTCTGGAACAAGAAGGCGGCAGCGTGAAGATGCCGCGCGCCGCCGGTCGTCCGGCCGTTGAACCGCCGCCGGTACACCTGCCGTCGAGCGAGGTGGAACGGCTGCTCGGCTTCACGCTGAGCGACGATGAGATCGAGAAAGCGCTGCGTTCGCTCGGCTTCAAGATCGAGCGCGACGCGAACGGCTTCAACGTGACGGCGCCGTATTGGCGCGGCGACGTGCTAATCGCGGCCGACCTGGTCGAGGAAGTTGCGCGCGTCGTCGGCTACGACCACGTGTGTGCCGAAGTACCGGCCATCGCGCCGCAGGACGTCGACTCGGCCGAGTTCGACCGCGAAACGCAGCTCGCGACGACGTTCGCCGGACTCGGCTACACCGAGACGCTCTCGCTCTCGCTGCAGCCCGCAAGCGTCGCGGCGGCGTGGCGCGAGAACGGCATCGCCGTCGACGAACCGGTCGAGATCATCAACCCGCTGAGCGAAGACCAGCGCTGGATGCGCTTCTCGATCGCGCCGGCGCTGCTCGAATTCGCCGCGCGCGACCGCCGCGTGCGGCCGTACCGCCGGTTCGAACTCGGCCGCGTTTTTGCGAACAGCGCCGCCGAACCGCGCGAAACGGTCCACCTCACCGCGCTGCACGCCGACGGCGACAGCGCGTTCGGGCGCTTGAAATCCGACGTGCTGGCGCTGCTGCGCCGCGTGACGGGCGTCGACGCGCGTGTGGAGCGCGGCACGTTCGCGTCGCTGCACCCCGGCAAGACCGCAGCGCTGCGCGTCGGCGAGACGCTCGTCGGCTACGTCGGCGTCGTCGACCCGCGCCTCGCGCGCGAGTACGACGTCGCCGACACGACCGCGCTTGCGACGCTCTTCGTCGAAACGCTCCCGCCGTACGCCACGCCGCGCTACGTCGCGCCGTCGAAGTTCCCGCCGGTCGACCGCGACCTCGCTGTCGTCGTCCCGCTCGACGTCCTCGCAGGCGATCTGATCGACGCCGTCCGCGCCGAACCGCTGGTGCGCGCGGCGACGGTGTTCGACGAGTACCGCGGCCCGCAGGTCGGCGAGGACAAGAAGTCGCTCGCGCTGCGCATCGTGCTGCAAAGCGACGAGACGACGCTGACCGACGAAGCGGCCGACGCCGCACTCGCGCGCATCGCCGCGGCGCTGCGCGAGCGGTTCGGAGCGATCCCGCGCACGTGACGCCGGAGCCGCGCGCGTGCTGACCTGGCCAGACCTCGTCATCGGCGCGATCGCGCTGATCTTCGCGCTGAAGGGCTGGAAGCGCGGCTTCGTCGCGGAGATCGGCGGGTTCATCGCACTCGCCGCGGCGATCTGGGCGGCATTGCGCTACCCCGGCACGCTCGACCAACTCATCGCCGACTACACGCACGTCGGCGAAGGCTCCGCGCACGTGATCGGCATGGTCGCCTTCGCGGTGATCGTCTACATCGCGCTGATGGTGATCTCCGCAATCCTTTCGACGATCGCGAGGCTCCCGGTCATCGGCATCGGCAACGGCCTCGGCGGCGCCGCGGTCGGCGTCGCAAAAGCCCTCCTCGGCACGTGGGCCGTCCTCTACGTTGCCCTCTTCTTCCCACTCACTCGCGACTTGCGCGGCGACCTCCACAACTCCCAAATCGTCGCCCTCGTCACCGCCCAAAACCCCCAAATCGACACCATGGTCAAGGGCACGATGCCCTGGTTCGTCCGCCCCTTCGTCGAGCCACTCTTCCTCCGCCACCGCGTCTGAGAACCTGCGCACCGCGAACGGCTACGACGCTTTCGGTTCGGATGCGGTGGCGGGTGCGGTGGATGATTCGGCGGGGAAGACGGAGAGGGTGATCCAGTTTGCGGAGATGGCGAGTTTTTCGCGGCCTTGGACGGCGACGCCGACGCGCCACATGACGCGGGCGGCATCGTCTTGGCGGCGGACGTCGGCGATTGCGAACTTTGCGCGGATGCGGCCGCCGGCGGGGACGGCGCTGATGAAGCGCAGGCGGTCGAAGCCGTAGTTCAAGTTCATGCGCGCGGTCGGGAAGCTCA